>JAAYRP010000113.1 GCA_012518715.1 Alcaligenaceae bacterium
TAGGAGTACCCTGGATTTGATAGAGACGAATGAGATCATTAGCACGATTGGCTTTGGTTTGGGTACCAAAAGAATCAAAAGCATTATCAAAGTCTTTTTCGTTGATGCCTTGATCTGCTGCCCATTTACGTATGGCTTTTTTATCAAATAGCGCGCGTTTTTCTTGGTGGATTGCCGCAAAGAGCTTTGGGTGTAAATCTAAGCGATCAAGCGCTTCAAAGACAAAGTAGGTACGCTGTAAGTCGGCCATACCGGCGTTAAAGGCGACAGGCACCCGCTTTAATACTACTTTTTCATCAAAGTTCTGGGACCATTTTTCGACTAGAGGCTCCATAACGGCACAATGTGGGCAGCTATACGCAAAGAACTCAAGCACCTCGGTTTTATTTAGGCTATCCGCTGGTATGGCTTGGCCTAGGGTGATGTAAGAGTTAGGGGCGAGTTCTTGAGCCGTAACAGCAGGGCTAATAAGCACGCTAACAGCTAGCGCTGCCGTTGCTGCCAAGCGACTAAAAAGAGATAAATAAGACATAGTGATTCCTGTGACTCCAATAAATAGTGGTATGACTAAGGACGTACCACAGAAGTTTCAATTTTTTCTTTACCTAGGGTCGCTCGTGCTTGATTCATTTGATCGAGCCCATTAAATGGACCCACCCGAACACGATTAATAGTACCACCGCTGTATTCACCTTTTTGAACGGTAGCATCTAAGCCGAGTAATAAAATGCGGGCACGCATGCTTTCTGCGTCTTGAGCAGAGCGAAAAGCGCCCGCTTGTAGGTAATAGGTGGAGGGGGCGGCTTTAGCAACCTGAGTAGTGGTTTTAGGGGCACTTGGCTTAGCGGCATGGGGATTCGGAAGCTGAGCGATTAAATTACCGAGTGCATCTGTAGAGGGGGTAGGGATAGAGGGCGTTGAGGGGGCTGCCACCTGACCCAGATTTTGTGCGATCTCGGCTTCTTTTCCAATAAAAACGGGTTGATCTAAGGGGGCCATTTCACCATAGAGACCAATATTGGGGTCGGGAGCATGTTGCACATCAGGCAGTAGAATGCGTTCGATTTCTTGACTCGCTTTATCCATGAAAGGCATGGGGGCTTTTGTGACGTAAAGTGCCACGGCCACCGCCGCGGCAAGCCCAATGACTAGCCCAATCAGGATGCCGGAAAACATACCGGCAGAAGGTTTAGCTGTTGATTTACGACGGGTGGCCATAATGATAATTACATGGTTTTAGGAGCGCTGACGCCGAGCTTGTCTAAGCCGTTAGCAATGACTTGTGCCGTAGCAGCCGTCAGGGCGGCGCGAGCGGTTTTTAGTGCGGTGTTCTCTACCATAACGCGCTCGCTGTTATACCAGGCGTGGAAATCCGCCGCACAGTCACGTAGCCAGAACGCCACCTGATGGGCAGCAAGATCCTTGGCGGCTTGGCTTAGCATAGCGGGATATTCAGCCAGACGCTGTAACAATTTGATTTCGCTAGGGGCGGTGAGCAAGCTAAAATCGGCTTCTGCTAAGGCTTGCTTAGATAAAGCCGTCTGTTTTAAGACAGAGTGTGCTCGAGCATGTGCGTATTGGATATAGTAAACGGGGTTTTCCTCGCTTTTAGAAAGAGCGAGATCAATATCAAATACAAAATCGGAGTCCGCTCGACGCTGAACCAAGAAAAAACGTACCGCATCTAACCCTACCCAATCTACCAAGTCACGTAAGGTCACGTAACTGCCGGCACGCTTGGAGATTTTGACCTCTTCGCCGCCTCGCATCACTTTTACCATGCTGTGTAAAACATAAGCGGGGTAGTCGGCGGGGATCCCCATGTTTAAGCCCTGTAAGCCTGCGCGCACGCGAGCAATTGTGCCATGGTGGTCAGTGCCTTGGATGTTGATCGCGTGATGAAAACCGCGCTCCCATTTAGAAACATGATATGCCACGTCTGGTACAAAATAGGTATAGCCCCCCTCGCGTTTGCGCATCACGCGATCCTTGTCGTCACCAGTGTTGAGCTCTGTGGTGCGTAACCAAAGCGCTCCATCTGCTTCATAGGTATGACCCGCTTCAGTAAGGGCTTTGACTACAGCATCGACGCGACCATCGGTGTATAGTGAGCTTTCGAGGTAGTAATTATCAAAAACCAGATTAAAAGCTTTTAGATCCAAGTCTTGCTCGTGACGTAAATACGTTACGGCAAAGCGACGGATGTCATCGAGATTTTGGATATCACCGGAAGCGGTGACGGGCTCGCCATCCGCAGCAGAAACCGTTTCTTTGGCTAAAAAAGCGCGGGCGATGTCCATAATGTAATCGCCTTTATAGCCATCGGCAGGAAACTCGGGGCTGTCAGGAGCAATACCCTGAGCGCGCGCTTGTACACTAATAGCAAGGTTATCGATTTGGTTGCCGGCATCGTTATAGTAAAACTCGCGGCTAACCTCGAACCCCTGACTACTAAATAAGCGGCACAAGGCATCGCCAAGCGCTGCTTGACGTGCATGCCCCACATGTAAGGGGCCGGTAGGGTTAGCAGAGACAAACTCCACCATTAGTTTTTGTTGGGTAGCTGGCTGATTACCAAAGGCATTGCCTTGAGTAAAAACCTCTGGCAGTACAGCCTGGTGGGCTGCAGGTGTTAAGCGAAAGTTGATAAAGCCTGGGCCAGCGATTTCTGCCGAGGAAATGAGGTCTTTCATGCTGGCATCGGCCAAAATAAAGTCCACAATACTTTGAGCTAGTTCTCTAGGGTTACGCTTGGCCGGACGCGCCAGTTGCATAGCGACGTTGGTTGCCACATCACCATGGGCGGCGACTTTAGGGCGTTCTAAAACAATAGACGGGTTAGCGTCTGGCACCAAAGATTGGACGGCGGCCTGAATGCAGGCGCTGAGCTGTTGTTGTTGCTGAGCAAGCATAGGTTGTTTGAGAGAAAATAGGCAATAAATAAAGGCGAGCGCGTAAGAATACAGATTGGCTCAAGCCCGAACGATTAGGCTTACATCATAACGTGAAACGCGGTTTTGTTCAGTAAGGGTATGTCTGATCGTGTTTACGGCTCTGTAGAAAAATAAGGTTTTAACCATTCGTAATAGGCCTCTAGATCTACTTTGGCCACTCGATTGTGGATTTTTTCTTCTTTTGATAGCGATCTATCTAAAAATGCGCGGACTTGGCGCCGTGCGCCATAGCCATAAGTAGGGTGTAGAAACTGTTTGTTTCGTAAAGAGGGGTGCACGAAAAAAAGGGAATCATAGTTTTCGACGTCACGATCAAACTCTATGAGTAGGCTTTCGTCATGAAGATAGGCCCACTTAGCATCGGAGTTTAAAGGAATTGGATCAAAAGCTAGCCCTTGAGCTCGAGCTTGCCATAGCAGCCACTCTAATGCGATATCGCTTAAAGGGCGGGTATCAGCTTCGGTGGGCTCTGGGTAGCCACCACCTAAATCCCCATGAGCTCCTATTAGACCAATTTCTATAATGTTATCTCCAGTGCCAAGAGCGTGTAGAGGAAAGAGGTATCGGTACTCATGCAAGGCGACAGCATGTCCTACCCATTGCCACAAGGGAGATACACTAAAGTTAAAGAGAAAGTTATGGGAGCCAAGTATTCCCATTTGAGTTACGGTGTCCAATAAGCCAATAAAACGGGGTTGAATACACATTTGTACATGATCACCATAGCGATTGGTATAACTAAACAAGCCATTTTTTGTATATTTTAAAACTTGGTTGGCAAAGTGAAGGGCGAGCGCAGAACCACGAGAAAATCCAATAATATCAATGGGAACAACTGTGTGAGGGGCGTTGTGTTGTAAGTAGATGAGATGGCGAATGAGGGCGTCCCATTGTTTTCTTACAATACGGCCAGCGCTGTGGGCGATGAGAGCATCCCAATCAAGGGTTTCAGGGTTACCGGGACCGGCGACGTAATAGCTGGTTTCTTGAGAAGCTTGGTGTAGTTGATGAACTACACTGTTTACCGTGTGATCATAGCGGGTTCCATCAAAAGCAAACAATAATAAGCCCCAAGGGTCAGTATGGTTGAGTGGCTGCTGCTGGCTATAACCATATAGCTGACTGAAAGGGGTCGGTCCAATTGGATCGGGCTCTAAAAAATGCCCTTGTTGAGGCAAATAAGTGCGCAGCAGGTTGTCGTGCCAGTTTGTGCTCATATCATGGTATTGACCTTCGCGTCGTAAATGAAAATCTAGATCACCCGCTTGCTGAGTTGCATAACCAAAGGCATCGTAAGTGGCTGCCCAGCGCAGATTTTGCTCTAAGTCACTGATGATATGCACAGCTCCTAAGTGATCACTGTGCATAAGTAGTAACTCACCGTCAGGGTGTGCATCATAATCAATCATAGCGATGGGCTGATTATCTAGATAAATATAGCGTCTTGAAATGGGGTGAACCGCATCCGTAGGGAGTTTGGTCTCTAGATGGGTAGTGTATTCAGCAACCAGTTTTTTATTGTGATAAAGAAAAAACTGCTGTTGGTCTTGTGGATAATGTTGTGTATAAATTCTGAAGCCCGCGGCATTATGACTGTTTTTTTGTACAGTTTCCACAGGGTTATGCACAGTATGTAGACGTCCTAAGGCGTTATATCCCAAAATGTAGTCTTTTTCATCTTGTTGCCATCGAGTTGCCCAACCAGCGGCATCACGTTGAATTAAGGGAGTAGAAGCGCTAGAGCTAGCAGCCAAAAGACCGCTTTGGCGCCAAGCATAAAAGCGAGGTGAAGGGGCATTGGTTTTTTCTATTACTAGTTGGCGCGACGTATTATAAGCGTAGTGATGGTGCCAACGAGGCTGGGAGGGCAATAGGTCATAGGATTGATGACGTGCGGTGACCAAGCCTTTTTCCTGGCGTTGAAGTTGTTGCCACCAAGCTGTTTGCGTTGTGCCTACATAGATAAAGTGGTGGGGGCCATGTTGCACTTCCAGGCGACGACTTAGGTTTGCATACTCATAGCCTAATGGTATTTTACGAACAACCCATTGTGTATGTTGTTGGCGATTGATCCATTCAATACGTTCGATTTGCTTAGGACCCCAAATGTATTGCAGTACGCCTCCTTCGGGTAGATGGTGCTGCACTAAACGCTGTTGATCATCGTACTCAAACCGCTCCTCATAGTGCCAGTTAATGGGAGTAGAAGAGGAAGGGGGCAGGAGATGACGTTGAATTTTGCGTGAAAGTAATTGCCCTGTCTCATTAAAACGTAAATATTCTTGTTCTGTAGGATGATCAATGACTAGGTGTCGTGGGTGAGGGCGAGAAAGACGTGTTTGTAAGGTCTGTTGTGCATGTTGATAGTCTATGGTTTGTACCTGTCCTTGTGAGTTGTAGTGGACGGTGTGCTGGGTGTTATTTGCCCAATTGATGCGATGTGCTCGTTGACCTTCATAGTGGAGGGTAACTGGCTGCTGATAACTGTTTTGCCATTGAGTGAGTTGCCCTGCGGCATTGTAGTGAAGTGATAAATCAGGCCAGCCGGGTAGCTGTAGGTGCAGTTGAGTGGATTGATCAGGATGGCGTTGCCATTGCATGGCTTGTAATGACACATGATTTTGGCTTTGCGTAAATGGGGGAGGGCAGCCCCAACAACCTGCCCCAGAAACCTCAACAATACGTGGAGGGGTTAAGCGTAAATCAAAGCGGACGTGAGTCAGGCCTTGTGGACCTTGTAGACGAGTTTGGTCTGGAAATTGAGTATCAGGATAGTAGGTACGCACCCACTCATGGGCTTGAGTTCCCATACTAAAGATGACACGGCCTTTTTGATCATAGACCCAGCTACGAACCCGCTTAGGTGGTTGCTGCCAGTGCTGCTGGATACTTTTACCAGTAATTGCCCAAGGGTTACCTTGTTGGTAGTCGGGCTCGGCATGGTAAAGCAGACGGCGCTGATCGGGGTAGGTGACATGGGCTAAGAAAGGCAGTTGCTGTTGTGACGTGGTTTGATAATGGTAATGGATTTCACCAACCGGAGTTTGAACTGCTTGTAAGCGCACAGGGATTTGGTTAGTGTCGTAAATAAAATGCAGTTGGTGCTGATTTTGCTCTACGCTTTGAATCTGATGTATAAGCTCAGGCTGTGTGTGGCGGTGAATAATTAATGGGGGACGTTGGGAAAAGTGGATTTGAGCTAACCAGCCGGATGACTGATGAAACCACCATGACTCTTCGTTAGAAGCGTGCCAGATAATAAATGGGGGTTGGGTTTGTATATCAGTGGGGGGCAAAGAGCGTTGTTGACCATCAGAAAAAGTGATGCGTGATGTTTTTGGGTCAAATTGTGCGTTAAAGTGCAAATGCCATTGTGTGCCTAATGCAGATAAATGAGGCCGTTGAGAGTGGTAATAGCGAATTAAACGCAGGTCAGGCGCTTGCGGGTGTCCGTAGTAGTCGACCTCTTGTAAAAACTTATCACCTGTGTATAGATCCACAGGGTTTAAGGCACTATTGGGGAAAAGCCAGTTTGATGTATTAGTGTGGCTAGGGGCTGCCGTAGAACAATAATGAGGACTAGGGGCTGGCGTGCAGGTATTGGCTTGAGCCGCATATGCAAAAAGATAGATAGTGACATAGATAGCAACAATTAGGCTTCGCATAACTTCTCCTTCTTATTGAGCTTTGTGTTATCTTGAACTCATTACGCAAGAAAAAGTGCGGTTGGTGCTATTTTTGTCTTAGGGGGGAAACCAGATGCTAATTACATTTATCTCAAAAGCCTCGGCGTCCATTTTGATGTTAGGTAAACATGCGCTACCTGTTTTAGAGGCGGCGGGGAAACAGTTCGAGGATGGGGTATTACCTGAGCGTGGAGTTTTCACCCCTGATCAGTTGCCAGCGGCGATAGCTGGATTAAAGGCGGCGATGGACGAGGCGCCGGTAGTGGATGATGAGGTGAACGAAGACGACCCAGATGCGCCTAAAGTGCCGGCAATGAGTCGCACAGTGGGCTTTAAACAGCGAGCTTATCCTTTGTACGAAATGCTAGTAGCAGCACAAAAGCAAAGCGTGGATGTGATGTGGGAGCCCGCGGAAACGGGCTGGTAAAAAAATATAAATAAAAAAAGCCCAAACGATTGTGTGAGTTTGGGCTTTTTTATTAGGAACCGTTAAATGTTGAGCTTGCCATCATGCTGTAAAGCATGGCGGTTAATAGCGCTTAGGATAGCTTTAAATGATGAAGTAAGGATGTCTTGATGGATACCTACCCCAAAGCCGCTTGGGTTTTCACCAATACGCATTTCTACATAGGTAGCGGCTTTGGTATCAGTGCCGCTGCCAATGGCATGCTCGGTGTAGTCCATAATTCGGATTGGAATATCCAAAGCATTAATAAAGGCGGCTAACGCGCCCTCGCCTTTACCGTGCAACTTGATGGGCTGCCCTTTTTCTAGCATATCAATTTCAATATCGAATTGCTGGGTGCCGTCTTCGGCTTTAGGCTGGCTAGTGATTTTATGCGTGACGAGCTTCCATGGCCCCTCGGTGCGCAAGTATTCTTTTTCAAAAATACCATAGACCTGTTCAGGGTTGACCTCTTTACCGGTGCTATCGGTAACCGCTTGGATAGCGCGGCTAAATTCAATTTGTAAGCGACGAGGCAAGACTAAACCGTGTTCTTGTTCAAGGAGATACGAAACCCCACCTTTACCGGATTGGCTGTTAACGCGAATCACTGCGTCGTAGCTACGGCCCACGTCGGCAGGGTCAATAGGTAAGTAAGGAACCTCCCATACGGCATCCGGCTTTTGTATAGCAAAGCCTTTTTTAATGGCATCCTGATGGGAGCCAGAAAATGCCGTAAACACAAGGTCGCCGGCGTAGGGGTGGCGAGGGTGAACAGGAATCTGATTGCACTCTTCGACAATGTGGCGCACCTCGTCAATATCGGAGAAGTCTAAGCCTGGGTGAATGCCTTGAGTGTAGAGGTTTAAGGCTAAGGTAACTAAACAAACGTTACCGGTGCGCTCACCATTACCAAATAAACAGCCCTCGACTCGATCTGCGCCGGCCATTAAGCCCAGCTCGGCGGCAGCTACCCCTGTTCCACGGTCATTATGCGGGTGAAGACTAATGACAACGCTTTCACGATTATGCAAGTTACGGTGCATCCATTCAATTTGGTCGGCGTATAGGTTTGGGGTGGTGGCTTCTATCGTGGCAGGTAAGTTCAATACCATTGGATCTTCAGGGGTGGGTTGCCACTCATCGATGACAGCATTGCTGACTTCTAGAGCAAACTCTGGCTCAGTGGTACTAAAGACCTCTGGGGAGTATTCGTAGCGCCATTTGGTCTGCGGATATTTGGCAATCGCAGCTTTGACCATGCGGGTGCCATTGATAGCAATTTGTTTGACCTCTTCTTTTTCCATTTTAAAGACAATGCGACGGAAAGCAGGAGCGCAGGCATTGTACATATGGATCATGGAGGTTTTAGCACCCGCCATCGCTTCGGCTGTACGCTCGATAAGGTCTTGGCGAGCTTGGGTCAAACCGATGATGGTCACATCATCTGGAATGCGGTTTTCGTCGATAAGCTTGCGCACAAAGTCGAAATCGGTTTGTGAGGCAGAAGGGAAGCCAACTTCGATTTCCTTGAAACCGATTTTTACGAGCAACTCAAAAAAGCGTAATTTGCTGGTTACGCTCATGGGTTCAATTAAGGATTGGTTGCCATCACGTAAATCTGTACTCATCCAAATAGGGGGTTGCGTGATGCGTTTGGACGGCCATGTGCGATCGGAGAAGTCTTTAGCAAAAGGGCTAAAGGGAACGTATTTTGA
>JAAYRP010000114.1 GCA_012518715.1 Alcaligenaceae bacterium
CAAAAAAGCCACCTACTTAATAAGCAGGTGGCTTTAACAAACCAAGGAAAAACTAGTTTAAGCGCCCATGGCAATGTTTATATTTTTTACCACTACCACATGGGCAATTATCATTACGCCCCACTCGTGGAATGGCTTCCGTAGCTGAGTCTTCTTCTGTAGGCATTAAAGCCTCGCCCTGTACCGCAGCATCATAATCAGCATGTTGATAACGAACATTTTCTAACTCTACTGGTGGTTCTGTTTCAGCTGGCGCTTGTTGGATCTGTACCGTGAGGAGTGTTTTAATGACCTCATCACGAATACGGTCTAGCAATTCAGCAAATAGCTCAAAAGCCTCGCGCTTGTATTCTTGTTTAGGGTCTTTTTGCGCGTACCCCCGCAGGTGAATACCCTGGCGCAAATGATCTAGAGCCTGCAAATGACCACGCCACTGCGTATCAATAGACTGCAGCACGATAGCACGCTCAAAGTTTGCCCACTGTTCTTGCCCAACCAACGCTACTTTTTCATCCAAGGCCTGTTTAGAAGCCGCTAATACCCGATCTAAAAGGTCTTCTTCGGTCAGGTGCGTTTCTTTTTCAACTAAGGTCACCAAGTCCAGCTCAATATGAAACTGCGTAGCCAGTGCCGTTTGTAGGCCTTTAATATCCCACTGCTCTTCCATACTTTCTTCGGGCACATATTGGTGGAAGAAATCCGTAATTGCTCCCTCGCGCATGAAGGCAATGTTTTCACTAATATCATCGGATTCAAGCACCTCATTGCGCTGTGCATAAATCACCTTACGCTGATCATTCGAAACATCATCAAACTGTAATAACTGTTTACGAATATCAAAGTTGCGCGCCTCTACTTTGCGTTGTGCTGATTCGATTGAGCGCGTTACCATGCGAGCCTCGATCGGCTCGCCCTCGGGCAAGCGCAAGCGCTCCATAATATTACGTACCCGATCCCCTGCAAAAATACGCATTAGCGGATCATCAAGGGATAAATAAAACCGTGAAGAACCAGGGTCGCCCTGACGCCCTGCGCGACCTCGTAGCTGATTATCAATACGACGAGACTCATGACGCTCCGTACCAATAATACGTAATCCACCAGCCGCTTTTACCTGTTCATTAACAGGTAGCCATGCGGCGCGAATTGCTTCGATACGCTCTGCCTTTTGTTCAGGGCTCAGCTCTGGATCATGCTGGACTTCAGCAATTTGGCGCTCGATAGAACCACCAAGCACAATATCTGTACCACGACCAGCCATATTGGTTGCAATGGTAATGCTACCTGGTTTACCGGCATCAGCAATAATCTGCGCCTCGCGCTCATGTTGCTTAGCGTTTAAGACCTCGTGCTTAAGCCCGGCTTTTTGTAATAACCCGGAAAGCAATTCTGAGTTTTCAATGCTCGTCGTACCCACCAACACAGGCTGACCACGCTCGTGACAATCTTTGATATCAGCCAAAATTGCATTGAATTTCTCCTGATCGGTTTTAAATACCTGATCATTCTGATCCACCCGAATCATGGGGCGATTGGTTGGAATCACTACGGTTTCTAAACCGTAAATCTCTTGGAACTCAAACGCTTCTGTGTCTGCTGTACCGGTCATACCAGCCAGCTTTTCGTACATGCGGAAATAATTCTGAAAGGTAATAGAAGCCATGGTTTGGTTTTCATTTTGGATTGCCACACCCTCTTTGGCTTCTACGGCTTGGTGTAAGCCTTCGGACCAGCGACGTCCCGTCATCAAACGCCCTGTGAACTCATCCACAATAACGATCTCGCCATTTTGGACCACGTAGTGCTGATCGCGAAAGAATAAATTATGCGCCCGCAATGCCACCATAATATGATGCATCAGCGAAATATGACGCGGGTCATAGAGAGACTCACCCTCTGGGAGTAGACCCATATCAGCTAGAATTTTTTCTGCTTTTTCATGCCCAGCCTCTGAGATATATACCTGCTGAGCTTTTTCGTCTACCCAAAAATCCCCCTCAGGTTCAGGCTCATGGGGTTTGGGTTCGGCAGCCATCTTGGTAAGTAGGGGCGGAACCGCATTGATCGCCTGATATAAGGCCGTGTTGTCATCGGCCTGCCCAGAAATAATCAAAGGAGTACGCGCCTCATCAATTAAGATGGAGTCTACCTCGTCAACAATGGCAAAGTGCAAGCCCCGCTGACGACGCTCTGAGGCATGGTATTCCATATTGTCGCGTAAGTAGTCAAAACCAAACTCATTGTTGGTGCCATAGGTAATGTCGGCTTGATAAGCCGCTTTTTTTTCTTCGTTTGACTGATTCGGGACAACAACCCCTACCGACATCCCTAAGAAATTATAGAGCTTAGCCATGGTTTCCGCATCACGACGCGCTAAGTAGTCGTTCACGGTCACCACATGTACCCCTTTACCCGTTAAGGCATTTAAGTACACCGCCAGCGTGGCCATTAAGGTTTTACCCTCTCCGGTACGCATCTCGGCAATTTTGCCATTATGTAAAGCAATGGAGCCTAACAGCTGCACATCAAAGTGACGCATGTTATAGACTCGCTTAGCGCCCTCGCGCACCACCGCAAACGCTTCGGGTAACAGTGAGTTCAATGACTTACCCTCAGCAAGACGCTGACGGAATTCTACAGTTTTCGCTTGAAGCTGTTCATCTGTTAGTGCTTCATATTCGGGTTCAAGCGCGTTGATCTGTACAACTTGCTTGCGGTACTGCTTAAGCAGTCGATCATTGCGACTGCCAAAAAGTTTTCTGAGCAAAGAAACCATTCTTGTATCGTCTAGGTAAGATTCACGGCGCATCATCTAAGTGCGCCTACTCCCATTCCTATGATTCGGGTTAAGGGAAAACTGGCAACATAACAATACAGTTTAACGCAGCTTGATGCCAAATAGATTTATTCTACCTTTTTGTTCTGGGCAAACTGAGTCGAAATTGCCTCTTTGGGTAAAAATAACATGGGGTCTAAAGGCTGATCTTCAAGCCGCACTTCGAAATGTAAATGTGCCCCTGTTGTCCTGCCGGTTGCGCCAACCCGAGCAATAAGCTGTTCTTTTTCCACGACATCCCCGAGCCTAACTAAAATGGAGGAGGCATGTGCATAACGCGTAACCAAGCCATCTCCATGAGTAATTTCAACCATTTTGCCATAACCACTACGATAACGAGCCTCGGTCACAATACCACCGGATGCCGCTACAATAGGGGTGCCAACTGGAGCAGAAAAATCCATGCCTTCATGTAAGGTATAACGCCCGGTAATGGGATGACGGCGCCACCCAAAGGGTGAGCTCATATAACTAACATCCACAGGATGAATAGTGGGATAACGCGCCTGATTGCCTAAACGTTGGCTCAAAAC
>JAAYRP010000115.1 GCA_012518715.1 Alcaligenaceae bacterium
AGTCCCCATTGCAGGAGACGACGCCGGCATTTGTGGCGATGACTCACGATACATTGGGGCAGATGTATTCGCCGCCTGCGTAGCTGGGCGTGCTGCACCACCACGTAAACGACGTACCAAGAACATCACCGCAAAAATCACTAGACCTATAAGCACCATGCTAGACAGTGCTTCTAACAAGGGCCCGCCTAAACCTAGGCTAGATAACAGCGCCGCAATGCCCAAACCTGCCGCAATCCCTGCAATAGGACCTAAAAAGCGAGAAAAACCGCTTTTGGGCTGCTGTGCTGCACTATTACGAGCCGCATTGGCATTGGCCGGTGTGGCCGCATTGCGATTGGCTGTAGCAGCTGGTGGCTGCACAGCTTGACGTTGCTTCATAACATTAGTGGATTGGCGCCCGAAGCTTTTGCCCCCGCCAATTCGACGTGCCTCGGCATCAAACGATGCCGTCAACATAGTAAGGGTAGATATCGCAAGAACGGCTACCGCCGCAAAACGGGATAAACGTTTAGAAATCATAAATGCTCCTGTGGGCGGTATCACCCCACCCTATACAGTGGATGTAAACTGACTATAAGCTGACAGCATAGCATAAAAAGGGCTTTTACTTTATTTTTTCCGCTCACATAATACTTTTCAGTGCTGCCTTGGTTTCCTCTGACAACGCTTTTTTTTGGCGTGTTTCTCGATCTGCTGTCACGATCACGGTTTTACCTACAGCCACACAGGTATCCCCTACAAAAATCACTTGCTCTGTTGTAAAAGAGGTTGTGCCAATATGTATGACTCGTGTTCCTATAGTGACCGTATTCGGCCATGTTAGCTCTGCCAAATAATCCACAGAAATATGAGCCATCATAAACATGGTTTTACCATGTCCTAGTTTATGTTTAGGATCACGTAACAACTGCACACGCCCCACTTCTAAAAGTGTTACATACACGGCATTATTAATATGCCCCTGAGCATCCGTATCACGATAACGCAAGCGCTCTTCTAAGCGTAAGGGATAATCCTCCAGCCTATATTTATTTTTCTGCATTTTTCCTCCAAAAACAGCAAAAGCAGCATCTTACAACGATGCTGCTTTATTTAATAGCGTAACAATAACTCTAACTAATCAAGCCGAATTCCTTCGTGCAAAGCACAAATACCTGCCGTTAAGTTAAAATACTGTACGCGCTCTAACCCCACGTCACGCATCATTTGTGCCAGGGTTTCTTGATCTGGGTGCATGCGAATTGATTCCGCTAAATAACGATAGCTGTCCTCATCTTGTGCTACGATTTTTCCTATCTTGGGCAAGATATTAAATGAATACCAATCGTAAGCCGGAGCCAAAGGTTTAGCAATTTGAGAAAACTCGAGTACAAGTAGTTTTCCACCAGGTTTTAACACCCGATACATTTCTGCCAACGCCTGATCTTTGTGTGTCATATTGCGCAGGCCAAAAGCGACACTAACACGATCAAAATAGCCATCTGGAAAGGGGAGATACTCAGCATCACACACAGCAACTGGTGTCACAATACCCTTGTCTAGCAGACGATCTCGCCCAACACCTAACATAGAGCTATTAATATCAGTTAGCCAAACCTGGCCACTGGGACCGACTTTGCGAGCAAAAGCCTTGGAAAGATCGCCCGTACCACCGGCGATATCCAGAATTTTCATACCCGGTCGCACTGCGGCGCGACCAATAGTGAACGATTTCCAAATGCGATGCAGTCCACCTGACATCAAATCATTCATGACGTCATAGCGCTGCGCTACTGAGTGAAAAACCTCTGCAACTTTGGTGGCCTTTTCATGCTCAGCGACCGTTTGAAAACCAAAGTGCGTGGTTTCAGTAGACTGGGGTTGAGGTGTTTTATTTTCCATGATGCTGTAATCGTACCGTAAAAAGCCACTAAAAAGCGAAGCGTCCGCTGAAAAAGTCCATATATTTACATCGAATTTTCACAAACCTGAAACATTAACGCCATATTATGGAGCTATTGTTAATTATCTCAGTTTTATTTCAGCACCATGAGCACCACTATTCTTGTTATTGAAGACGAACCCGCGATCCAGGAACTAATTGCGGTGAATTTATCCTTTGCCGGCCACAAGGTATTACGGGCTTATGATGCCGAGCAGGCACAAACCTTGATTCGTGCTGAACTGCCTGATCTTATTTTACTCGACTGGATGCTTCCTGGCGCATCAGGTATCACACTAGCTAAAAAACTACGCTCCGATGAGCGCACACGACAAGTGCCTATCATTATGCTTACTGCCAAAGGCGCGGAATCCGACAAGGTGGATGGCCTAGAAGCTGGCGCGGATGATTACATCACCAAACCCTTTTCCCCTAAAGAGTTACTAGCTCGCATCAAAGCCGTTTTACGTCGACGCGCTCCGCAATTAACCGATGATATCATTGAAATCGGCAGTCTACGCTTAGACCCCACTACGCATCGGGTGACGGGGGATGAAAAAACGCTTACCATTGGGCCTACAGAATTTCGTTTATTACATTTTTTCATGACCCACACAGAACGTGTTTTTTCACGAGCCCAGCTTTTAGACAAAGTTTGGGGGGATCACGTTTTTGTTGAAGAGCGCACAGTAGACGTGCATATTCGACGCTTGCGCAAAGCGCTTGAACCAAGTGGCCATGATGCTCATATTGAAACCATACGTGGCGCTGGCTATCGTTTTGCAGCCGTTTTACCAGAGCGCCCCAATAAATAAACCACCGTTATGAAGAAAACCCTGAGCACCGTCAGTTTATGGGCCCTCCTCTCACTGGCTTTAGGTCTATGGCTAGGCGCAGCCATAGGATGGGGCGCATTTGCACTCGGCCTACTGACTCTGGTGCTCACGAGTGGACGCCAACTGCAAAAGATCCAGCTTTGGGTACGGGATGTAGACGCCGCTCCTCCAGCTGCTGTTGGCCCTTGGGACGATATATTAGCGCCTATCTATCGACGCCTTAAACAAAATCGCGAACAAATTCAAACTCTCAACCGCCATTTAGAAGGCATGATGATGGCGGCCGAGGCCTTACCCGATGGCGCCGTGACCTTGGACCAGTCCATGACTATACAATGGTGCAATAAAACTGCCAGTCAACATCTTGGCTTAAATCTGGCAACAGATCGGCATCAAAGTATTTTTAATATTGTTCGTACCCCTGAGTTTGCACATTATGCGCATACTCGCCAATGGGATCAGCCTTTATTACTACATATCAATCAGCGCGGTCAGGAGCGTGCTCTTTTATTGCAGCTGACTCCCTATGGTTTCGGCCAGTTTTTACTCGTCACCCGAGATGTCACCCAAGTCGAAAAACTCGAAACCACACGCAAAGATTTTGTAGCCAATGTTTCCCATGAGTTACGGACACCACTAACAGTGCTTCTGGGCTTTTTAGAAACGCTACGCGATATGCCCGCTGACTCCTTGCCTATGGAACAGCGAGTACGCTATGAGCAAATGATGCTAGAACAAGCCCAGCACATGCAAGCTATTGTGTCGGACCTATTAACCCTATCGACCTTAGAGTCTTCTCCTACAGCTGAAAACACCGCCGTGCCCCTTAACTGCGTTATCGAGCAAGCGCTGCAGCGAGCCAAAGCCCTATCTGATGGTCAACATGTTTTTGTCACATATATCGATGACAATCTCTGGGTTGAGGGCGCAGAAACCGAATTAGCCTCTGCTATTGGTAACTTACTGACTAATGCCATACGCTATACGCCCAAAGACGGCACGATTACAACGAGCTGGGTACTTAATGAGGACGGCTCCGCTACCTATTCGGTTCAAGACACAGGGATTGGCATTGCCCCTCAAGATATTCCTCGCCTGACGGAGCGATTTTATCGTGCAGATAAAGGACGCTCACGTGCGACAGGAGGCACAGGACTAGGCTTAGCTATTACTCGCCATGTCGTTGCGCGACACCAAGCTGAGCTCGATATTAAAAGCCGTTATGGCGCTGGTAGCACCTTTAGTATCCATTTTCCTAAAGAGCGAGTTCGCTTTGCTAACACATAAGGCTATGATAGAGGCGTAAGAACACTCATAATGGAGATCCATCGTGTCACAAACAGAATTACGTCCATTTCACTTAGCTTTCCCCGTACGCGACCTAGAAGAAGCGCGTGAGTTTTATGGTAAAAAGCTCGGCTGTCCAGAAGGTCGATCTTCTGATCAATGGATCGATTTTAATTTATATGGCCATCAAATCGTGGCACACTTAGCACCTAATGAATGCAATCCTGTCGCCACCAGTGATGTGGACGAACACAATGTGCCGGTGCGACATTTTGGTGTGGTCTTAGATATGCCCACTTGGGAGGCTCTAGCCGACCGCCTTAAAAAAGATGGCACGGAGTTTGTTATCGAGCCATATGTGCGCTTTAAAGGCCAGCCTGGGGAGCAAGCCACCATGTTTTTCATGGACCCCTCTGGTAACGCCTTGGAATTTAAAGCTTTTCACTCTTTAGATTCATTATTTGCCAAATAAAAAAGCGGGCTTAGCCCGCTTTTTTATTCACTATAGAAACAGTTTATACGCTGGATTATCACTTTCATTCCAATAAGGATAACCAAGCTCATCTAAAAATACCTTAAAATCTTTTTTGTCGGCTGGTGGTACTTGGATCCCTACTAGGATACGTCCATAGTCATCACCCTGATTACGATAATGGAACAAACTGATATTCCACTCTGGGTTCATACAGCTTAAAAAACGGCGCAACGCTCCAGGCCGCTCAGGAAACTCAAAGCGGTATAACACTTCGTGATGTGCCAAATCAGATTTACCGCCCACCATATAACGCAAATGGGTTTTAGCCATTTCATTATTCGTCAAATTAAGCGTAGGAAACCCCTGATCCATAAAATGCTGCTCTAAATGATCGATTTCCTGTGCGGATTGTATTTGTAATCCCACAAAAACATGAGCCGTCTCTGCATCGGAGATACGGTAGTTAAACTCGGTGACAGACCGATCCCCCAAAGCCTCGCATAAACTTAAAAAACTTCCATGCTTTTCAGGGAGTGTGACAGCAAAAAGCGCCTCTCGCGCTAAGCCTACTTCGGCACGCTCCGCAACAAAACGCAAGCGATCAAAGTTCATGTTTGCCCCAGAGGTGATGGCAATACATGTTTTTCCTGTAAGCTGATGCTCACGGATATATTTTTTGGCTCCCGCCATGGCTAAAGCCCCTGCGGGCTCCAACACACTACGTGTATCTTGGAAAACGTCTTTAATCGCTGCACAAATCGCATCCGTGTCTACCAACACAAAGTCATCCACGTATTTTTGTGTGAGTTTAAACGTCTCTGACCCTACCTGCTTGACAGCAGTGCCATCCGAAAATAACCCCACGTCATTTAACACCAAGCGACGCTTCGCTTTAACACTGCGCTGCATAGCAGCGGAATCTTCGGTTTGTACCCCAATAATCTTAATCTCTGGGCGTAACTGTTTAATATAAGCGGCTACCCCCGCAATTAAACCGCCCCCACCAATAGGCACAAAAATCGCATCAATGGGCCCGGGGTGCTGATGTAAAATCTCCATACCAATCGTACCTTGGCCCGCAATCACATCCGGATCGTCAAAAGGGTGAACAAAAGTTAACCCTTCTTTTTCCATTAAGGTCACCGCATGGTCATAGGCATCGGTAAAACTTTCCCCTGCCAATACCACTTCGCCACCCAAATTGCGCACGGCTTCAATTTTTAATTGAGGGGTGGTGACAGGCATCACAATCACCGCACGAATACCTAAACGTTTAGCTGAAAAGGCTACGCCTTGCGCATGGTTACCAGCCGAAGCCGCAATAACCCCTTTAGCTAAGTCTTCTGCCGGCATCTGAGCCATTTTGTTATATGCACCACGTAACTTAAAGCTAAAAACCGCCAATTGATCTTCGCGTTTAAGTAAAATACGGTTATTAAGTTGGGCAGAAGCCAAAGGAGCGAGCTCTAAAGGTGTCTCTGACACCACATCGTAGACCTTAGAAGTCAAAGTACGTTTAAGATAGTCGTTGGACATAATGGGTAGATTCTTTACTCTATACCGCTTAACACGGCAAAAATAGACGCGATTAAAACAAAAAAGAATAACATATGCACACTGAAAATAGGCGTAGCTCGCCTTTTTATGCTGTATTTTGATTTGGAATTACATGGAAGCGTGGACACACGATGCCGTACTGTGGCTTTTACAGGTTTTAGCTTTACCTGAAATTGGTCTCAGTGCCATATTTATCATTAGCTTGGTTTCAGCCACGCTACTCCCCTTAGGCTCCGAACCCGCGGTTCTTGCCTATGTCACCCTAGCCCCAACCATGTTTTGGGCGGCTATTGTCGTGGCAACAATAGGCAACACCCTAGGGGGAGCCATCAGCTACTGGATGGGCCTAGGCGCCGTCAAAACCTATGAAACATGGCGTGAAAAACACCCACATGATGACAAACAGTCGCATTATGCACAAAAAACCGGTGGACGTTGGCATCAGCAGATCAGCCAGTGGCTACAAAAACTCGGACCCAAGGCACTATTGTTTTCATGGCTGCCTATTGTTGGCGATCCGCTTTGTGCAATAGCCGGCTGGATGCGCATGCCTTTGCTCCCCAGTTTAATTTATATGGCGATCGGCAAATTTTTACGCTATGCCATCATGACAGCAGCGATTATCTGGATACTGCCCCATTTGGGCTGGGCTTAAATGAACGGAACGCGCCATAAAAACCACAATTCACTGCACCCAATTGCAGTGAATGATTTACACTAAGGGGTTCTCTTATTGCTTAATCTTTCTCAAGGCTTTTAGTCAGAACATTATGAATGCTCCGGTCGCCAGCCAATTTTTAGCCGCTAATGCGTCTGAATCAACTCATCGTTTACGCGAAATCCCTTACAACTATACTTCGTACTCCGATCGAGAGATCGTACTACACCTGCTTGGAGCAGAAGCCTGGGAAAAGCTATCTGAGCTACGCTCAGAACGTAAAACTGGCCGCTCAGCTCGTATGTTATTCGAAGTACTAGGCGATATTTGGGTAGTACGTCGCAACCCTTACTTACAAGATGATTTGCTGCATAACCCCAAACGTTTGCAACAGCTCATCGAAGCATTAAGCCATCGGCTCAACGAAATCAATGCTCGCCGAGAGATCGAGGTTCCGGAGCGTGACCATAAAGTCCTCACCCTACTTTCTGCCGCACGCCAAGCGGTTAACGATTTTGAGCGAACCTTTCACGAGGCTCGAGAACTACGCCAGCAAATCCAAAAGCGCCTGGCCAATATCACCGCCAAAGACAATATTAAATTTGATGGGCTATCTCGCGTCTCGCATGTTACTGATGCCACCGACTGGCGGGTCGAATACCCATTTGTGGTCTTAACCCCTGATTCCGAAGAGGAAATCGCCGCGTTGGTCCGCGCCTGTATTGAACTACGCCTTACCATTATCCCTCGTGGGGGTGGCACCGGCTATACCGGCGGAGCTATCCCACTAAGCGCACGCTCGGCTGTCATCAATACAGAAAAACTAGACGCTATCGGTCCCGTGGAATGTATTCAACTACCCGGTGTCAGCGAGCCAACTCACACCATCTTAACCGGTGCCGGTGTCGTCACACGGCGGGTCGATGAAGCCGCTCAAGCGGCAGGACGCGTTTTTGCTGTGGACCCTACCTCTGCCGATGCTTCCTGTATCGGGGGCAACGTGGCCATGAACGCTGGGGGCAAAAAAGCAGTACTCTGGGGCACTGCCTTGGATAACCTAAGCTGGTGGCGTATGGTTGATCCTGAAGGCAACTGGCTCGAGGTCACTCGCATTAATCATAACTTAGGCAAAATTCACGAGGTCGAAGAAGCTGTCTTTGAGCTGCACTGGTACGATGGCGCACATGCGCCTGGAGCAAAGCTGCTACGCCAAGAAACCCTGACGATTGCTGGTCACCGTTTCCGTAAAGCGGGCTTAGGCAAAGATGTCACGGATAAATTTTTAGCTGGCTTGCCGGGTGTACAAAAAGAGGGCTGTGATGGCATCATTACCGCAGCACGCTGGATTTTACATCGCATGCCCGAACAGACTCGCACTGTTTGTTTAGAGTTCTTTGGCTCGGCTCGTCATGCCGTACCCGCTATTGTTGAAATCAAAAACTATCTCGACCATGAAGGTAAAGCCATGGGCGCTTTACTTGCTGGTCTGGAACATCTTGATGAGCGTTATCTACGTGCAGTAGGCTATGCCACCAAAAGCAAACGTAACGGCCTACCCAAAATGGTACTAATTGGCGATATCGTTGGTGATGATGAAAATGCCGTTGCCAAGGCCGCAAGTGAGGTCATACGTTTAGCCAACTCACGTCATGGCGAAGGCTTTGTAGCAGTCAGCGCCGAAGCGCGTAAACGTTTTTGGTTAGATCGTGCTCGCACAGCCGCCATTGCCCGCCACACCAATGCGTTTAAAATCAACGAGGATGTCGTAATTCCTCTCGAGCGCATGGGCGAGTACACGGACGAAATCGAGCGCATTAACATCGAGCTTTCTACTCGAAATAAACTACGCCTTATTGATGAAATCGAGCAGTTTCTCAATGGTGATCTACCCATAGGCAAAGTTGTGGATCATGATGATGCCGTGCATACTCGTGAAACTGTACTCGAGGATCGTCGCCTGGATGCGTTAGCAACTTTACAACAAGTACGTCAACGCTGGAGCTGGCTCTTGCATCACCTAGACGCTAAGGTTAAGGATCACTTACACACCCTGAAAGAGCTCGCCGTCCCCAACCTCTCTGCTATCCAAACCCGCTTATCGGAACAGCCCGAGGCTCTTGTGATCGAGCTACTGCAAGATCACACCATCCGTATTTCATGGAAAACAGAAATACGCGCAGCCATGGAAAAACATTTTCCTGGGGCTGATTGCGCGGTGGTCTTAGCGCAGATCCAATCTATTCATGATCGCGTCCTGCGTAGTCGTGTTTTTGTGGCGTTACACATGCACGCTGGCGATGGTAACGTACATACCAATATTCCCGTAAACTCTGATGATTACGGCATGCTCCAAGAAGCCAATGAGACGGTAGCGCGCATTATGCAAATCGCCCGTCGTTTAGATGGTGTTATTTCTGGCGAGCATGGGATTGGCTTAACTAAGTTCGAATACCTCACCCAAGAGGAGCTCCAGCCCTTCCAAGACTACAAACGCCGCATTGACCCCGAAGGACGCTTTAATGCAGGTAAGCTCATGCCGGGAGCGGACTTATCTCAGGCCTGGACGCCTAGTTTTAACCTATTAGGCTACGAATCCCTGATTATGCAACGTAGCGAAATTGGTGCTATCTCCCACGCAATTAAAGACTGTTTACGCTGTGGCAAATGTAAACCCGTCTGTGCTACTCATGTACCCCGTGCTAATCTGCTTTACTCGCCTCGCAATAAAATTCTTGCTACCTCTTTGCTGATTGAGGCTTTTCTTTACGAAGAGCAAACACGCCGGGGCATCAGCCTTAAGCATTGGGAAGAATTCGAGGACGTGGGGGATCATTGCACAGTCTGCCATAAATGCTATAACCCGTGTCCCGTTGATATCGACTTTGGGGACGTTTCTATGGAAATGCGGCATCTGCTGCGCCGCATGGGCAAAAAATCAGCAAACCCAGGCACCGCTGCCGCTATGTTCTTTTTGAATGCCAAGTCCCCAAAAGTCATCAATGCGACGCGTAAAGCCATCGAGGTAGGCTATAAGGCACAACGCCTAGCTCACGACCTGCTCGCCGTGCCCGCACGCAAGCAAAGCGCACACCCGCCGGCCTCGGTAGGCAAAGCCCCTATTCAAGAGCAAGTGATTCACTTTGTGAATAAAAAAATGCCTGGTGGTCTACCTAAACAACCTGCCCGTAAGTTACTTGATATTGAAGACCCCAATTACGTCCCTATTATTCGAGACCCCTACAAAACCACGA
This sequence comes from Alcaligenaceae bacterium, assembly GCA_012518715.1. Classification (GTDB taxonomy): domain Bacteria; phylum Pseudomonadota; class Gammaproteobacteria; order Burkholderiales; family Burkholderiaceae_B; genus Paenalcaligenes; species Paenalcaligenes hermetiae. Next base: position 9,989 of record JAAYRP010000115.1, read on the forward strand.
CAGAAAGCGAGGCCGTATTCTATTTTCCAGGCTGTGGGTCCGAGCGTCTGTTTTCTCAGGTTGGGCTAGCTACTCAAGCCATGCTCTGGCACGCGGGTGTTCAAACCGTACTACCGCCCGGCTACCTTTGCTGTGGTTACCCCCAACGTGGTAATGGCGACTTTGAAAAAGCGGATCAAATGATCACAGACAACCGCGTTTTATTCCACCGCATGGCCACCACACTTAACTATCTGGATATTAAAACCGTGGTGGTCAGCTGCGGCACCTGTTATGACCAATTATCCATGTATGAGTTTGAGAAAATCTTCCCAGGCTGTCGCCTCATAGATATTCACGAACTGCTTTTAGAAAAAGGCATTAAGCTCGACGACGTTAAAGGCGTGCGTTATATGTACCACGACCCTTGCCACACCCCCATGAAACAGCAAGATCCAATGCGCACGGTCAAAGCCTTAGTGGGAGAGCCCACGATCAAGTCTGAGCGCTGCTGTGGCGAATCCGGCACTTTGGCTGTTACGCGCCCCGATATTTCCACACAGATTCGCTTCCGCAAGCTCGAAGAGCTTCAAAAAAATCAAGCAACGATCGCTGCGGACACCGATCACACAGCAGTCAAAATGTTGACCTCTTGCCCATCCTGTCTACAAGGCCTGGCTCGCTATCAGGGCGATACAGGAATCGAAGCGGACTACATTGTGGTAGAGATGGCTAAACATTTACTTGGTGAAAATTGGATGGCAGATTATGTGAAAAAAGCCAATGCCGGGGGGATTGAGCGCGTTTTAGTTTAATGCCGCCCTCACAAAAAAGCCTGCACGGTTATCGTTGCAGGCTTTTTTTTATAAACGCGCCTGGCGAATTTTTTCTTTTACGATAGGATAAGAAAAATAAGCAAATGCCATCACCCCCACCACACTGACCAGCCAGACCCCTAACAGCTGCCAATGCCAATAAGCCTGTTTTGTTAGCTCAATTCCCACAGAGAAAAAAGTCATGCTTAATAATGCCATGGCCGCAGCTACTGTGCCTTTGGCCACGGGCGATGACATCAACGCAAAACGGTATAACACCCCAAAACTGAGCCCCTCGCCAAAAGCGATCAAACTCATGCCCACAATCAGCGCCCATAACACGTAAACCGGCCAAATTATTCCTAGGCCCATTATCACTACCCCAGCCAGCACAAAGGGAAAACCTATTTGCACGGTGCGCCCTAAAGGCAGTCGGTCCACCCAACGCGCTACGGTTAAATTGCCTAAAATCAACCCGCCTAACACAGGAATTTGGCTCAACGCATACTGACCGCTACTCAGCCCTAACCCCTCGATTAAAAAAACGGGAGATAAGGCAATCCATAACATGACAGGTAAGGCCAGCAGTGGACCAGCTAAGGCCAACACCACAAAAGCTCGATGCAGCAAAACCTGCTTAAAATCCTGCAAAATACCTAGCAAAGAACGCTTACGTCGTTGCTCTACCGCTAAGGTTTCCGGCATATGCTTAAATAAGCCAAATACAGCAAAACTGGACAAACAGGCTATGGCCACAAACCCCCAATGCCACGAAATATGCTCAATCATCACTGCCCCTATCACCGGGCCTAGCAGCGGGGCAAGCAGCGTAATATTCGCCATTAACGCCATCACTTTGACCGCTTGAGTTTCGGTGTAATGCTCTTGAATCGCCGCAAAACCCACTGCTGAAATCAGGGTTAAAGCGGTGCCTTGGAGCACACGCATCAACATAAACTGCTCAATTGATTGCGTAAACAAAATCCCTATGCAACACACAATAAAAAATACCGCTCCCCCAAGAAAGACCTTTCTTCGACCTAACTGATCGGATAAAGGTCCCCAGATAGCGGCTACGAGCGCCCCACCCAACAAATAAGCAGACATGGACGTGGGTGCCCAATGCGGGTCGACCCCAAAACCCTGCGTCACGCTCAACATAGCGGGCTGTACCAGATCGTTACCGATATACACAGCAAGCTCAAAAAAAGCAAAAGCAAGAGGAAATAAAAGCGTTTTAAAACTTAAAGAAATAGGTTGTGGCATGCTCATCACTACGCTTAGCTTCTGCAGCCAAGCCTTAGACCTAACTTTTTATAAGATAGGTAATATCAAAAGAAAAACGTGTTATTAAAGCACGTATTACAAATCATTATTATTACTTTTTGGCAAAAAAGAATATCAGCAAGCCGGATAGCATCAGCCCTACCCCTACGATTTTTTGCCAGTTAATCGCGCGCACAGGCATATGAAACAAGCCAAATGAGTCAATAATTAACCCAAAAACCAACTGGCCTAAAATCATAAAAAACAGCATGTTTGCCACACCCAATTTGGGTGCTAAAAACACACTAGAAAAAACCAACCCAGCACCAAGCAGCCCACCAATCAACTGCCACCAAGGCTGAGCAGGAATCTGTCCTAAGGCCTGAAAAAGCTGCCCTTTGGCTAAAGCCAAAAAAAACAATAATACGGTGCCTGAAGCAAAAGACCAAAAAGCAGCATACAAGGGCTGCGCGAATAGTGCTTTGCCTAGCTGTGAGTTCACGGCTGCCTGCATCGCCATGCCAGCACCAGCACTAAAGGCCATAATTAAATACCACATCGTCTTCTCAAGTGAAAAAAAAGCAGCTGGGTGCGCTGCTTTTATCTGTGTTCCTTTACCCCTGATTACCTGGATCGTCCTCGTGATAGGTACAGACGGTATACACTGGTAAGCCTGCATCCTTTACGGCTTGTGAACCACCCAGATCGGGTAAGTCAATAATCGCTGCGGCTTCTACCGTATTTGCACCAAGGCGTTGTAATAAACGAGAAGCAGCCACCATCGTGCCACCCGTAGCGATCAAGTCATCAATTAATAATACACGCTGTCCAGGGCGTACTGAATCAGTGTGGATTTCAACCGAAGCATTGCCATACTCTAAAGAGTAATCCTCTACCACGGTTTGATAGGGCAGCTTGCCCTTTTTACGTACGGGAATAAAGCCTAGGTTTAGTTCGTAAGCCAAAACAGAGCCTACAATAAAACCACGTGCATCAATGCCGGCGATCAAGTCTAGTCGTTGCCGCATATAGCGATACACAAACAAGTCAATTAAGACCCGAAAAGATTGCGGGTCCTGTAAAACAGGGGTGATGTCTCTAAACGTCACACCGGGTTTGGGCCAATTGGGCACACTGCGTATGGTTTGACGGATATAGTCGGCGGGATCGGTATGCATAGCAGAAGTAATAACCACAAAAAAAGCCCAAGCGCCCCATGCGCCTGTGGCATACAAGCAAGTTTACACAAAAGCGAGCCAAAGCACCTAATTTGTCGTGTTCTCGTCGAGAAATAGTTGACGATCACGTAACACGTAATTTTGATCCACCACACCAGCAGGCAAATCCGCATGGGTAACAATAATTACCGTGCGCTCTGCTGCCACCCGGTGTAAGTCTTTGAGCCAGGCTTGCGCTGTGAGGCGATCTAAGCCTGCTGTGGGCTCATCGAGCAGCCATACGGACGCCTTGGACAGCAGCACACGCGCTAAGCTCAAGCGCCGTATTTGCCCAGTGGATAGCGTGTTGCCGCCCTCCCCCACCCAGGCGTCTAAACCACCGAGTGCTTTCACATGCTCTGCCAAGCGCACCTGCGCTAAGACCTGCCATAAACGTGCGTCATCGGCGTTGGGCTGCGCCAAGAGCAAGTTGTGTCGAATCGTTCCCATAAACACAGGCGAGTGCTGTGACAACAGGGCAAAACGCTCGTAGAGTTGGGCTAAGGGAACTTGAGCTACGTCCACCCCGCCATAAGAGATACGACCTGAGCGTAACGGCTGCACGCGCATCAAAGCCATAAGCAAAGTGGTTTTACCGGTGCCACTCACCCCCCGAATTGCAATGCGTTGCCCTTGCTCTAAGGATAACTGCACAGACTGTAGAACAGGGGTTTTATCATACGCAACCGTTACCTGATCCAATACCAAGCTCCCTGTCTGAGGTAATGGTACCGCCGCCGCATCCGTTGGTGCTATGGGGGCAGGTGCTAAATCACGCAGACGTTGAGCCGCCCCTTGTACCGCGCCTAGGCTTGATGCGCCACGCATAATTGGCCCTATGACCTCGAATAAGCCCATGGCGCCTAACAATAGTCCCACCCAAATCGGGGCCGCTAGCTCTGCTTGCGCATGGGCCTCTGCGCCTAGCCATAATAAGACCAAAACAAAGATCCCCATCAGCAGCTGTTGTAATAACGTACCCCAGCTACCCGCATTTGCCACCCGCTTTTGCGCTTGCGCTAACCGTAATCCAATCTGCTCAAACTGTGCCTGCGCTTGCCCGCTCATACCAAAAACCAAAATATCGGTATGCGCCGCAATCGCATCATGAGCCAAAGCGCGTAAATCCGCATGTGTTTTTTGCACCTCTAGACCCGCTTTGGCGGTGCGTCGAGCTAAAAGATAAGGCAGTACAGCCGCTGCTAAAAATAACACCACGAGCAGCACCCACCCCATCAAAGGAAGCGCCATGCCCATGAGCAAGCTAAATACCCCGCCAGCAATCAAAGCCGTAAAAGCGGGAGCAATAATCAACAAAAAGAAAGTATCTAAACGCTCAATATCATGAATTAACCGTGCAACCAAATCGCCATCGCGATACTGAGCGAGTTGCGCCGGTGTCAGCGTGGCCAAATGGGCAAAACTACGGGTTCGAATCTCGGCTTGTAAATCCAACGTCACCCTGTGGCCAACAACACGCTCTGCATATCGTGATGCAATCCGCCACATCGACAACCCCCGCACTAATGCTGAGGGAGCAAATAAATTAAAGGTTAAGGTAGTGCCTGCTAAAAAAGCACCCGTTAAAAACCAACCTGAAACCGCTAATAAACCCACCCCAGCAAACACCGTAGAGAGCGCCAGCAATAAGGCAAACAAACTCAAACGCCAATGCGCTTTTAACCAAGGCCCCGCTAATTGCCACCAAAATCTCACGCTTCACCCTCTTTGATACGATGTAGCTGTTGATCCTGTAACTGCCAAATATGTGTAAACGACTGGGCAAGCGTCTCATCATGCGTTGCTACAAGTAAAGCTCGCCCTTTAGAAAAAGCAAAAATAGCCTCCAGTACCGCGTCTCGGGTGCTTTCATCTAAATAAGCCGTTGGCTCATCAAGAAAAATGCATTTAGGATCGGTTAAAAACAGCCGTGCCAAAGCCAAGCGGTGCGCCTGCCCACCAGAAACACCATGCCCTCGGGTCCCCAACACCGTATCTAACCCCGATGCTAAGCCCCGCACAAAATCTGCCGCCTGCGCTTGGGCTAATGCGGCCCACAACTGCTCATCCGTTGCCTGTGGATTAACCTGACGTAAAAACTGAGCAATAGACCCCAAACCAATAAAAGGCTGCTGACCAATTAGTACTGCTTGTCCCGCGTCAAAATAATGCGTGATCTGACCGGTGGCATAGGGGCGTAAGCCTAGGAGCGTTTCTAATAACGTCGTTTTACCAATCCCGCTTGCTCCCATCAGCGCCACCGGCTGATCGATATGAAGACAAAAATCGCTAGGCTGTAATAACACATGCCCTTGTGGTGTTTGTACTGCCAACCGCCGCGCTGACAACACCACATCTGTATCAGTAGTGCTTTCAACCTGTACCACCGGTGACACGGTAGGCAGGGGTGGCACATTATCCAACGCAGGCAACTGAGAATAAAGCTGCTGTAGCCCATGTACTGCGGCCTTGGCGGTAGCACGATCATGATAGCTAGCAGCCATCTGTCGCAAAGGGTTATAGACCTCGGGGGCTAACAGCAAACAAAATAATCCATGCTGTAAGGTGTAGCCTGAAAAATGCTCCCCCAGCATCCCTAGATAACTTAAACCGATATAAACCGCCACCCCAGCCACCCCTAATGCCGCAAATAACTCCAGCACAGCGGAAGAGAGAAAAGCAATGCGTAATACCTTCATGGTGGTTTGGCTCAAGCGTTGGCTCGCTGAACGTATAGACGCCACCTCGTCTTGTGTACGCCCTAACAAAGCCAAGGTAAATAAGCCACGTATTCGATCGGCAAACACTCCTGACAAACGACTTAATACCTGCTGATGTTTTTGATTAGCCGCCTCGGCACGCATACCAATTAATGCCATAAATAAAGGTATCAAAGGCGCACTAATCAAAAACAACAAGGCTACGACCCAGTCGACCGGGATCACAACAATAGCAAAAGCTAACGGTAAAAAGACAGCAGAGATGGTAGCGGGCAAAAACCGCTGCAAATACCCATCTAAGGCTTGCACCTGGTCAAGAATAGCCACGGCAAGTGAGCCTGCAGGCGTTTGTTTACTCCATGCTGGACCACGCGCTAAAAGCTGGGCAAAAAACTGTTGACGCAACTGCTGCTTAATATGCTCTGAAGCATAACTACCAGCACGCTCTCCGGACCAAAGCAAAATGGCTCGCAAAGCAATCAAAGCTGCAATTAACACCATTTGCCCTAATAAGTCCGCAGGGGCAACAGATAAACGAATGGCTTGGTCTAAGGTCTGAGCCAAAAACCAAGCCTGTAAAACCAAGACCCCTCCGGCCACCAAGGGCGCAAGAATCGCCCATAACATGGCAGCCGGGGCTATACGCCACAAGCTAGATAACCAGCGACGCTGTATAGCCGCTTCCGAAGAAGAAGGAGCTTTTGTTGTCATAACAGCAATAACTAGGAGTTGTTTGCTGCTTTTTCTTTAGCATCCGTCACGCGCAGTTCAAACCACATGGCGTTCAGAATGGAAAAGGCACATGCTAAACCCAAACCTAAAATCCAAGAAAAATACCACATTGTTAGAACTCCTTAATAAGCGTGAGGGGCGTCGTTAACAGTTTCGGCAGTGACCTTACCACGCATCACACGGTATACCCACGAGGTATAAGCAATAATTAAAGGTAAGAACACCGCTGTAATTAACAACATAACCCACAGGGTGAAATGACTGGCAGACGCATCAAAAATCGTCAAGCTTGCACCAGGCTCTAAGGAGGATGGCAGCAAGAATGGATACGTGGAAAAGCCAAAAGTCAAAATCACACCGGCGATGCTCAACGAGGACATGACGACCGCGGTTAAGCCACCACGGCCAACCAACGCCATGGCCAGTACAGCACCTACCACACCCAGCACAGGGGCAATCCATGCCAGGGGGGTAGCACTGTAAATATTCATCCATGCGCCAGCTTGGGCAGAGATGGCTTTAGCATCTAAGAGGGGATTGGATGCTTCATTTGCAGGGATGAGGTTGGTATCCATGACATAACCGGTGACGGCCGATGCTATCCACACACCACCGATTACAAACAATACGATCACAGCGATGCCAGACCATACCGCCCAACGCTTAGATAAACGTGCCACATCGCCCTCGGTTTTCCAGCCCAAAACTACTGCACCTTGGAGTAGCATCATGGCAATACTCAGCACCCCACACAACAGAGCAAAAGGCTGGAACAACCCAAAGAAACTGCCTTCGTAAACAGGACGTAAAGTATCTGGCTCAAAGCGGAAAGGCACCCCAAGCATGACGTTACCAATCGCCACACCAAACACCAAAGCAGCCACAAAACCGGTTAAACACCACGTTATATCCCAGTTTTGACGCCATTTTACTAAGGTCAGCTTACTGCGATATTTGATAGCCACAGGACGTAAAATCAGTGCTACCAACAACAGCATCATGGCCAAATAAAAGCCAGAAAAAGACATGGCGTACAACAGGGGCCACGCGGCAAACACCACGCCACCAGCAAGGATCAACCAAACTTGGTTGCCCTCCCAAACAGGGCCAATCACGTTGTAGAGAACGCGACGCTCATCGTCAGTTTTTGCAACAAAAGGCAAGAGCATCGCCACGCCCAAGTCCGCACCGTCCATCACCGTAAAGGCAATGAGCAACACACCTAACAGCAACCACCAAATGTGGCGCATGGTGTCGTAATCAAACAGAATTAACGATTCCATTTTTTTCGCTCCTTATTTAGCGGCAACTGCGCTAGCAGCAAAATCATTTGCTGGGGATTTTGGGTCTTCATCCGGACCTTGGCGCACAGCGTGCAGCATCACTTTAATACCTAGCAAGGCCAAAACACTGTATAAGCCAATAAAGATGGCCAAGCTAATCGCTAAGTCGGCCACGCTCAAGCCAGAGGCCGCATAATAAGTCGGCAAGACCCCCTCGATAATCCATGGCTGGCGACCAAATTCGGCCACAAACCACCCACATTCCACCGCAATCCACGGCAAGGGGATCGTAAACACAGCCAATTTAAGAAAACGTGGCGATACGGTAAGGCGATCCTTGGCGGCCAAGTAAAACGCCACAATAAAGAAGCCAATGAAATAAAACCCTAGAGCCACCATAATACGGAAGGTCCAGAATAAGGGGGCAACCTGAGGCACGGTATCCCATGCGGCTTGAGCAATATGCGCATCGGTGGCCTCATTCAGGTCCTCTACATAGCGCTTCAAGAGCAAGGCATAACCTAAGTCTTTCCAATACTCATCAAACACAGCTTGTGCTTGCGTATCGGTTTTGTCTACTCGTAAAACCTGTAAAGCATTGTAGGCATCAATACCGTGAGCAATACGAATTTTTGCATGCTCAACGAGATCATTAATCCCTAACATAGGCGTTGTTAAGGAACGCGTTCCGATAATCCCCATGGCCCAAGGAATCTCTAAAGCAAAATCATTACGTCGAGCTTCTTGGTTAGGAATTGCGATGACGTTAAAGTTAGCAGGCGCAGGCTCAGTTTCCCACATGGATTCCATGGCGGCGATTTTCATCTGCTGATGCTCTGTGCTTAAATAGCCGCTCTCATCACCTAACACCACAACAGAAAGCGAACCCGCTAGGCCAAAGCTTGCCGCTACCACCATAGAACGGCGTGCGAGCTCAATATGACGGCCACGCAACACATACCAAGCGCTTACCCCTAGTACAAAAATAGAAGCCAACACATAGCCAGAGCTTACTGTATGAACAAATTTCGCTTGAGCTACGGGATTAAGAATCACCGCCGCAAAATCGTTCATTTCCATACGCATGGTATGAGGATTAAAGTAAGCGCCAACGGGGTTCTGCATCCAACCGTTCGCAATTAAAATCCAAAGTGCAGAAAAGTTCGCACCAATTGCAACCAACCAGGTCACAATCAAGTGCGCCACTTTGGATAAGCGATTCCAGCCAAAGAAAAACAGCCCAATAAAAGTGGCTTCCATAAAGAAGGCCATCAGCCCTTCTACCGCTAGGGGGGCCCCGAAAATATCCCCTACGTAATGACTATAGTAGGACCAGTTCATCCCAAACTGGAACTCCATCACCACCCCGGTCGCCACCCCAACGGCAAAGTTAATGCCAAAGAGTTTGCCCCAGAACATGGTCATGCGACGCCAGATGTCCTTACCGGTCATCACGTAGACGCTTTCCATAATCGCCAGTAAAAAGGCGAACCCTAATGTAAGCGGCACGAATATAAAGTGAAACATCGCTGTCAATGCAAACTGCAAGCGCGACAGCGTAACCACATCAAGATCTATCATTTTGATTCTCCCGAACCGACTGATTTACGCACTTTATCCGCTACCCCTAATACTTTTTGTACCTTTGAGCCTAAACGCATTAGGCTTTTAATCGTATCAGGAGGTAAACGATGAACCTCATCAAACCAGCTTATCGCCAATTCGATTAACTCTAGCATATCGGTGATGCGCTGCTGCCCATATGCCTCTTGCTCGCTCGTAGGCTCCTCTAAAAGTAACCCACGTAATAAAGTTAATGTTGGATCAATTTCTCTTTTACGCTTTTCCTCGACGAGAACGCGAAAAATCTCCCATACGTCTTTGGGAGTCTCAAAATATTCGCGTCTGTCCCCTACTTTGTGGACCATTTGCACTAAGCGCCATGACTGTAGCTCGCGCAGACTCATGGAAACATTAGAACGCGATATGCCTAGTGTTTCCGCAATGTTTTCCGCGTTAAGTGGCTCGGGAGATAAAAACAACAATGCATAGATTTGGCCGACAGTGCGGTTCACGCCCCATCGCCCCCCCATTTCCCCAAAATGTAAAATAAAACGCTCAGCTTG
>JAAYRP010000116.1 GCA_012518715.1 Alcaligenaceae bacterium
AAGTCTTTCGGGGCGTAGCGCAGCCTGGTAGCGCATCTGGTTTGGGACCAGAGGGTCGCGAGTTCGAATCCCGCCGCCCCGACCACATTACTAAAAAAGGTTTATGCTTTGGCATAAACCTTTTTTTCATCTGTCAAATCGATGGCATGCAAATCGACTTTGAGGGTGCATGGAATGTTAAATACATCGACCATGCTAAAACCGTTTTACACTCATCACACATGATGCTACCGATGGTTGCTGTGGCTTCAGCAAAAAAATGGCAGACCCTGAGCGAAACACAACAAAAACTCTTACAAGAAATCGTCGCCAAGCATTTAGAGCAAATTATCTTGGCCTATGAAAAAATTGATCAAGACTACTTAGACCAAATCCAAACCACAGGGGTTTCGATTCTTAAGGTGGATCGAGCATTTTTTGGTGAAAGTATAGAAAACTGGTATCAGGTGTGGCGTACCAAGTCCCCCACCCTTAAAGCGTTGGAGCAAGAAGCAGCACAAATTAAAGCCCAAACCCCATAGTCCACCCATACGATGTGGCTCGTGTGATGGTATTTCACAAAGCCCACAGCCGTAAGCGTTTTATGAGCTTGCAGCTGTGGGCTTTGGCTTTATTAAGGTGCAACGGTTGCCCCGCCTTGGCCGCTACGCTGCAACGCTTCGGCTACAAATCCGTTAGCCTTCATTTCTTTAATAAAATCAGTCACATATTGCAAAGCCACATCACGCCCTTTAGGTAGCGCCATGGCTTGATGAATAGCCGTGAAATGTCCGTCCAAAATACGGTATCCTGGGTGCTCTGCCGCATAGGCTTGTAAGGTTTGACGCACTCCGGCTACCGCCTCCAGGCCCTGTTCTACAAACCCATGAATCGCTGCAGCCGAAGTGGAAAACTTAACGAGTTCGGCATGCTGTAAATGCCGAGATAAAAACAAATCATAAGCCGCGCCCTGCCCAACCGCAATACGCACCCCCTCTCGATCTAGCTCTTCCACCTGCAACCACGGTGCCGTGTCTTTAACCATATAGGTTCCCTCTATCAGTACGTAGGCTTCGGTGAAATCGATTTTCTCTGCGCGTTTAGGATCGATCGCCATAAATGCGATATCCCAAGCATTTTCCTCCACAGCGGCCGCTACTTTTGCTGCAGCGTCATAACTGATAAAACGGGGCACCACACCAAGGCGACGAGCGAGTTCTCTGGCAAGGTCTGCCGTTACCCCTAAAGGAACACCATCTTTACCACGTTGTGCAAGTGCTGTATTGCCGTAATTTAGCGCAATGCGTAATTCGCCTTGGGGTGCTAGGTTTTTCATCACAGCGTCTACCTGATTCAACATGAATTGTCTCCTTAATAAAAAAAGCAGCCCGTAGGCTGCTTTAAGAATAGTTCGCAAATCAATTAACCAAAACGTCCAGTGATGTAGTCTTCGGTTTCTTTGCGTGCGGGCTTCACGAAAATCTGGTCCGTTTCACCAAACTCCATAAGCTCGCCCAAATACATATAAGCGGTGTAATCTGAGCAGCGGGCAGCCTGTTGCATATTATGCGTCACAATTAACACAGTATAATCGTTTTTTAGCTCCGTAATGAGCTCTTCGATTTTCGCTGTAGAAATGGGGTCCAATGCCGAGGTTGGCTCATCCAATAACAATACCTCTGGTTTAATCGCAACGCCGCGAGCAATACACAAGCGCTGTTGCTGACCACCCGATAATCCATTACCGTTTTGTTTGAGCTTATCTTTGACCTCATCCCACAAGGCTGCTTTAGTCAGTGCCCACTCTACCCGCTCGTCCATTTCCCCTTTGCTTAGCTTTTCAAATAAGCGCACCCCAAAAGCAATATTGTCATAAATGCTCATTGGGAACGGCGTCGGTTTTTGGAAAACCATGCCAACTTTAGCGCGTAATAATGAAATATCTAAGTTAGAGGTTAATAGATTTTCTCCATCCAGCAGGATTTCCCCCTCGGCTCGCTGCCCAGGATAGAGTTCAAACATGCGGTTAAAAGTACGCAACAAGGTGGATTTACCACATCCCGATGGGCCAATAAATGCCGTCACCTTGTTTTCCTTGATGCTCATATTGACGTCTTTAATGGCATGGAAGTTGCCGTAGTAAAAATTTAAATTTTTTACTTCGAGCTTAATACGTTCAGTTGTAGAGTTGCTTTGCATAGTCATCATTTAATCGAAAAAAGGCGAGGCGTTATTTGTTACGGAATAAGGTGCGAGCCAAAATATTGATGCCCAACACAAACAAAGTGATCAATACGGCACCTGCCCAAGCGAGACGGTTCCAATCCTCGAAGGGGCTTGCTGCATATTGGAAAATCACCACTGGCAAGTTCGCCAACGGCCCGTTCATATTTAACGACATAAACTGGTTGTTTAATGCGGTAAAGAGCAAGGGCGCGGTCTCGCCCGATATACGAGCCACGGCTAATAACACACCCGTAATAATGCCGGAGCGCGCAGCACGATAACTGATAAACATCACAATACGCCATTGTGGGCAGCCCAGCGCCGCAGCAGCCTCACGTAAACTATTTGGCACTAATTGCAGCATATTATCCGTAGAGCGCACCACTACTGGGATCACTAAAATCGCCAAGGCCAGCGAACCCGCCCAACCGGAGTAGTGTCCAAACTGGGCAACGTGGATCGCATAAATAAATAAACCAATCACAATCGATGGTGCTGATAGCAACACATCATTTAGGAATCGAGTCGCTGGTGCCAACCAACCGCGCTGACCGAACTCGGCCAAATAGGTGCCGGCTAAAATCCCTATCGGCGTCCCGATCAAAGTCCCCATGCCCGCCATCATAAAGCTACCTAAAATGGCGTTTAATAACCCCCCCTCCACACCAGGGGGTGGGGTGGGCTGGGTGAGCAGTGTAAAGGATAAGGCCGATGCCCCTTTAACTAGTAAAGTAATAATGATCCAAAACAGCCAAAACAAACCAAAAACCAAAGCAATCGCAGACAAAGTCAGCATGAGCCGGTTAAAGCGGTTGCGGCGTTTATAGAGAGGATTATCCGGGTTCAGTACAGAAGTCGTTGTATTTTGCATAGTGTTGCTGCTTAGGATTGAGCACCCTCGTTTTTAGCTAAACGTAATAGCAAGACTTTAGAAACAGCCAATACTACCGTGGTGATTAAAAACAGAATTAAGCCTAATTCTAGTAAAGCGGCTTTTTGCATGCCACCCGCTTCGTTAAACTCGTTGGCCAGTGCCGATGCAATAGAGTTAGAGGGAGCAAAAATCGAATTGGGAAGATTAAAGGCATTACCAATCACAAAGGTCACGGCCATGGTTTCCCCTAAAGCCCGACCCAAACCTAACATAATGCCTCCGATCACGCCATTTTTTGTAAAAGGCAATACCACACGCCACATGACTTCCCAAGTGGTGCTCCCCAAGCCATAAGCCGACTCTTTTAGTAACGGGGGCACCAATTCAAACACATCGCGCATCACCGCTGTAATGAACGGAATAATCATGATGGAAAGGATCAAGCCCGCCGTAAACACCCCAATACCAAAAGGCGGCCCTGCAAAAATTGATCCAAGCACAGGAATACCATCAAAAAAGGAAATGATATTTGGCTGTACATAGCGCTGAAACAACGGCACAAAAACAAAAAGCCCCCACATCCCATAAATAATGGAGGGAATGGCGGCTAGCATTTCAATAGCGGTTCCTAAAGGGCGTCGTAACCAAACCGGTGACAGCTCGGTCAAAAACATGGCAATCCCAAAGGAAACCGGTACGGCAATCACTAAGGCAATTGCCGACGTCAACAACGTTCCTACAATAGGAACCAACGCTCCGTATTCATTATTAACTGGATCCCACTCGTTGGTCCATAAAAACGCCAACCCATGAGCTGAGATGGATTCACGGCTACCATAGATCAGCGATGCCATAATGGCAGCCAGCAAAATAAAAACAAAAAACGCAAAACTTTTCGTTACGTTTTTGAACAAGACGTCTAATAAGACATTTTGGTTAGATTTCATGACAGCGTTTTAAAGAGTTGGTGATTTTGCAAAAGCAGTATTGTCACACAACAAGACGGTACCACCAACTTTTGATGGAACCGTCTTGTGTATTACCAACGGTTAGGCAATCCAAAAAACTGCATTATTTCCAGATTTCGCTACCGTCTTTGGCTTTGATTTCTTTAGCCCACACCTGCTTGATTTGGTCGGTGACCTCGGAAGGCAAAGGCACATAGTCGAGCTCGGACGCCATGTCGGCACCTTTATCAAAGGCCCAGTTAAAGAAGTTCAAGACCGCTTTTGCATTTTCAGGCTTGTCTTGTACTTTGTGCATTAAGATGAACGTGGCAGAAGTTACAGGCCAGGAATCTGAACCGGGCTCATCGGTAAGAATCACACCCATACCTGGGGCACTATTCCAGTCTGCGTTCGCTGCAGCGGCAGCAAAGGTTTCCTGGGAAGGCTGTACAAACTGACCATCTTTGTTTTGGAGCTGAGTCCAAGACAGTTTATTTTGTTTGGCGTAAGCATATTCTACATAACCGATGGAGTCTTTAAGCTGACGCACATACGCCGCTACCCCTTCGTTACCTTTACCGCCTTGGCCGGTAGGCCATTTTACCGCTTTGCCCTCACCCACTTTTTCTTTCCAGTCGGTGGAGACTTTGGATAAATAGTTGGTCCAACCAAAGGTCGTACCAGAACCATCCGAGCGGTGAACCACTACAATCGAGTTAGCAGGAAGTTTGAGGTCAGGGTTAAGCTTTTGAATCGCCTCATCGTTCCATTTGGTGATTTTGCCCAAGAAAATATCAGCCAAAACAGGACCTGATAATTTTAACTGGCCTGGCTCAATGCCATCGATGTTCACTACAGGAACTGTACCACCGATTACCGCAGGAAACTGAAGTAAGTTATCTTTTTCTAATGCCTCGCCTTTCATCGGGTCATCCGAAGCACCAAAATCAACGGTTTTAGCAATAATTTGCTGCTGACCACCACCTGAACCAATAGACTGGTAGTTAACTTGTTTACCGGTCTCTTTATTGTAGGCAGCTGCCCATTTGGCATAAATTGGATATGGGAAAGACGCGCCCGCACCTGTTACGTTAACGGCCTGAGCAGATAGAGCCATGGCGCTAAAAGCCAGACCCACGGTTAGTTTTGAAAAAGCACGTTTTAACATCTAGACACCCTCTTGATGATTTGTAATCGGCAGTCTATTACTGCATCTGTAAGCAGTTTAAGACGCAAATATTACATGTTCGTGACAGTAGCTGTTTTAACACAAAATCACTGTCCTAGCTCTTGCATTAAGTGCTCATGCAAATTGAAAATTGCACCACGCCGGCTTCGAACACGTTGGTAGCTACCATTAGGCAAGCCTTTCCAGGCGAGCTGATTATCACGCAATGCATAACGAAACGCCTCGTTAATCACTCGACGTTTTAAACGCCGGTCAAAAACAGGCACAGCAAGCTCAACCCGACGGAAAAAGTTTCTGTCCATCCAGTCTGCAGAAGAGATATAAAGGTCTTCCGCCCCATCGTTATAAAAATAAAAAACACGTGAGTGCTCTAAAAACCGGCCAACGATAGAGCGAACTTGGATATTTTCTGATAAGCCAGGCACACCAGGACGCAATGCACAAGCACCACGTACAATTAAATCAATACGCACACCGGCTTGACTGGCCTCGTATAAAGCGTGAATGATTTTAGCCTCGAGCAACGAGTTCATTTTTGCCATGATACGTGCTTTTTTCCCGGCTTTAGCCTGCTCAATTTCACGCTCAATATAAGCCATCATGGTGTCGTGCAAATTAAATGGTGACTGCAATAAAACACGCAGGTTGCGTCGCGTCCCTAAACCCGTCAACTGACTAAACACCTGTTCCATATCAGCGCAAATATCTGCGTTGGCAGTCATCAAACCAAAGTCGGTATACAGTCGAGCTGTACGTGGGTGATAGTTGCCGGTACCCAAATGCCCATAACGACAGATCTTCCCCTGTTCACGGCGTAAGACCAATGCCATTTTGGCGTGTGTTTTATACCCCACTACACCGTAACTGACATGCGCACCGGCTTCCTCAAGCCGTGCCGCCCAGTTAATATTGGTTTGCTCATCAAACCGAGCCATTAGCTCCACAACCACTGTGACTTCTTTACCCGCCTTGGCTGCTTGCATCAAAATAGCCATCAGCTCAGAGTCTTCACCTGTGCGATAAATGGTCTGTTTAATCGCTACCACATGGGGATCCAGTGCCGCAGCGCGCAAAAAACTTAATACCGGCTGAAAAGACTGGTATGGATGGTGCACCAGCTGGTCTTGTTTGGCTATGGCGTGAAATAAATCCTTAGGGCTGTCCAGTTGGTCGAAAGGAGCAGGAACGGGAGCGTGATATGGGGGGAACACTAAATCCGGACGATCGGGCACATCGCATAAGCGCGATAAGCGCGATAGATTAACTGGCCCTAGCACGCGATATGTATCATTTTCCGTCAGTAAGAATTCTTTTTGTAAAAACGCCGCCAGTGCATCGGGCATAGAGCGATCGACTTCTAAGCGCACTGCCGCCCCAAAATTTCTTTGTGATAGCTCGCCTTGCAAAGCTTGTCGTAGATTAGTGACCTCTTCCTCATCCACAAAAAGATCACTGTTTCGAGTCACTCGCCACTGATAGCAACCTTTAACATCCATGCCCGGAAAAAGCTCATCAACAAAACAACTAATTAATGCTGTGAGCAAGACATAACCATGTGGAATACCCGCAATCGCTTCGGGCATTTTTAATAAGCGGGGTAAAGCACGTGGTGCTTGCACAATGGCAATCGCCCCTGTGCGCCCAAACGCATCCTCGCCAGATAAGGAAATAATAAAGTTGAGACTTTTGT
>JAAYRP010000117.1 GCA_012518715.1 Alcaligenaceae bacterium
CAAACCACTCTTGCATAATTTGCGGATTCGTAGCCTCTGTTTTCAGAAGTAGAGGGGTTGCGGTACGCGCCTCTGGGTAAACGGGGTGAGCTAAAGGCTGGCTATCCACAATGACTTCTAGCCCTAACGCCTTTGCTTGCTGAATACGCTCTGCAGTTGCATCATTTTGCAAAGCACCTGTGATTTCAACCGCACGCTCAGGCGTCGAACATAAGCGCTCTACAGCCTGTCCTAATGCCGCACACACCTCATCAAAACTCAAATGCCCCTCATCCGTTTGGATACCATCTTTAGGTACATAAATATTTTGTGGGGCGGTACACATTTGGCCGGAGTACAAAGCAAAAGAAAAGGCCAAGTTACGCGCTACCGCTTTGATATCGGGAGCGGAGTCAATAATAATTTGGTTCACACCAGCTTTTTCGGTATAGACCAAGGCCTGACGCGCATGTTGCTCCAGATAGTTACCCGTCGCACTGCTACCGGTGTAGTCAATAATTTTAACTTCTGGATGCATAGAAAGCTGTTGTGCTAACTCGCTATCGGCGTCGTGTGCTGCCAACAACACCACATTCGGGTTAAAACCTGCCTCGACAAGCACTTCACGCAAGATCTTCACCGTGATGGCTAAAGGTAAAATAGCACCAGGGTGAGGCTTCACAATGACGGTATTACCCGTTGCTAACGAAGCAAACAAACCTGGATAACTATTCCATGTGGGAAACGTCGAACAACCAATCACCAAACCAATACCACGCGGCACCACTGTGAATTGTTTTTGCATGTCGATAGGATCATGCTTGCCCTGGGGTTTTACCCAGTTTGCTAAAGCCGGAATACGTGACATCTCTTGCCACGCATAAGTAACCGCCTCTAAGCCTCGGTCTTGTGCGTGCGGTCCACCCGCTTGAAACGCCATCATAAAGGCCTGACCACTGGTGTGCTGTACCGCATTCGCAATAGTAAAACTCTGTTTATTTAAGCGATGTAAGGCCTCTAAGCACACGCCAACCCATGCTTTAGGTCCGGCTTCACGCCAGCTGTCTAAAGCCAAAGAGGATTGATCGATAAGAGTTTGCGCATCTAAAGCTGGATAACGCACCTTTAAATCAAAACCATAAGGCGAACGCTCCTGACCAACATATTGGGTGGCACCATCTAGCTCAAGTGGAAAGGTGCTATTTTGATACGCCTCAAAGGTGGCTTGACCTTGGGCGGCCGCGTCCTCGCCATACACGCGCGGGCTGGGCATTTCAGGAAACGGGGTCCAATACTCTCGTGTTTGAATCGCTTTTAGCGCTTGCTCGAGTGTGTCTTGGTGTGCATGAAAAAAATCCACGGTCATGCCTTTTCTCCTTCGGAGGTTAAACTATTTATGTTTCAAACAAATACGTTAAGGCAATGGGGCCTACGCCCCACTGCTTCAGCTAGCACACAGCTACGCTTACGTCTCTTGATCAAAGTCAATCACTACCTTATCCGTAACGGGGAAGCTCTGACAGCTTAGAACAAAGCCCATATTGACTTCGTAGTCCTCAAGCGCGAAGTTCGCATCCATATCGACCTCGCCCTCTACCACCTTACAACGACAGGTAGAGCACACCCCACCTTTACATGAGTAAGGCAACTCGATCCCCTGCTCCATTGCCGAATCCAATAAGCTTTTATTGTTTTTCGCAATGGTAATTTCGCGGGTAATCCCATCTTGGACAATGGTTAAATGGCAATCCTCAGCACCAGGAGCACGACGTGGCGCGGCCCCATCGGCGGTAGTTCGAGGCCCCTTGGGCGCCCCAAACAACTCGTATTTGATTTGCTCTTTGGCCAAACCGCGCTCTTTTAGGGTGGCTACCACCTGCTCGGTCATATCATGAGGGCCACAAACAAAGGCGTAATCGATTTTTTCTACAGGCAGCCACACGGAAAGTAATTGATTTACTTTTTCAGCATCCAAACGCCCGTTGAACAAATCAATGTCTTGGTGTTCACGGCTCATAATATAGACCACAGAAAAACGCTCCATATAGCGGTTTTTTAGGTCTTCGATTTCCTCTCGAAACATAATAGAGGATGAGGCACGGTTGGCATAAAACAAAGTAAATGTACTATTTGGCTCGGTATCCAACGCCGTTTTCACCAGCGAAAGAATAGGTGTAATCCCACTACCTACGGCAAAGGCGGCATAACCGCGTTGAGCCTGAGGGTCAAAATCAATCGTGAAATTGCCATCAGGCGGCATCACCTCAACCGTATCGCCTGGTTGTAGTTCTGTGTTTGCCCAGTTAGAAAACGCGCCATCATAAACACGCTTGACCGCCACACGTAAGATATTGTCGTGCGGCGCGGCACAGATAGAGTAGGAACGACGTAACTCCTCGCCATCTACCTGCGCACGCACGTTTAAATATTGGCCAGGTCGAAAATGAAATTTTTCTTTGAGTTCTTGTGGTACATCAAATGCAACCACTACCGCATCGCGTGTAGTGCGTTCTATAGAAGCCACTTTTAGAGGATGAAATTGACTCATGACTAATGCGCCTTGAAATAATCAAAGGGCTCCCCACACTGGGTGCAGCGATAGAGAGCTTTACAAGGTGTAGAACCAAAGTGACTAATCACTCGTGTTTGAGTAGAGTGACATAGTGGACAGGTCACCGTAGGCCCGGATCGACGCGATATACCAGAAATATCTATAGACTGCTCTTTAGGGGGCGCAATACCATAGTTTTGTAATGCTTGGCGGCCTTTTTCGCTCAGCCAGTCTGTCGTCCAAGCTGGACTAAGACTAGTTTTTACTTGCGCTTTGACGCCCTGCTGCTCTAGAGTCTGAATAATGCT
The DNA here is from genome assembly GCA_012518715.1 of Alcaligenaceae bacterium. Lineage (GTDB taxonomy): Bacteria > Pseudomonadota > Gammaproteobacteria > Burkholderiales > Burkholderiaceae_B > Paenalcaligenes > Paenalcaligenes hermetiae. The sequence continues at coordinate 2,839 of JAAYRP010000117.1, forward strand.
TTGCTCCATTTCATACATGGCAGGACAGCCCGAATAGGTCGGTGTGATCGTAACCACACAGGTATCGTCCTGCCATTGAATGTCGCGCACGATCCCTAAATCTACTAATGAAATCACTGGGATCTCTGGATCAGGAACCTTATCGAGCCATTGCATAATGGTATTTGCGTCAACCATAATTACCTCTCTACTACCAGCTAGCACCGGGGTAAGCACGCTGCAAAAATTGCATTTCTGCTAATAAAAAACCCAATGCTTCAGTATGTTTACCCGCCACCCCACCACGGTACGCTTTATGGAAAGCCTCTTCTTTAGCGGGAACGCTAAGTGTTGCCTCGGTGAGAATTGCTTGTACATGCTCAAACCACTCGTCCCAAAGCGATTCATGCAAGGGTACTACCCCTTGAGCGTGTAGGGCTTGGGTCGTGTCATCATCTAAAAACAATTCGCCCACGTATGGCCATGCGTCGTTTAATGCTTGCTGCATCCGCGCATGACTTTCCTCGGTACCATCACCTAAGCGAATAACCAAGTCACTGGAGCGACGAGCGTGATACGTGACTTCTTTCAAGGATTTTTCTGCAATCTCTTTGATGCCTTCATGCGTCGATTCACACAAACGACGCAGGAGAAAATAATGCCAACTATCAAACAAAAACTGACGTGCCATGGTGTCACCATAGTGCCCATTCTCACGCTCAACCAGTAGATAGTTGTAATAGTCATGAGCGTCCCGCAAAAAGGCTAAAGCATCCTCATCACGCCCTTGCCCTTCGATTTCTCCTGCTAAGCTTAACCACATGCGAGCTTGACCAATTAAGTCTAAAGCCGTGTTAGCCGTAGCGAGCTCTTCTTCGAGAGCGGGATCATGACCAGTCCATTCAGCTAGACGCTGGGATAACACCATCGCGCTATCCCCCATGCGTAATAAATAATTAAATAACGCCTGATCCATGACCACTCCTACATTTTGATGCCATCAGGCATAGGGAAAAATGTAGGATGACGATATACCTTGCTATTTGAAGGCTCAAATAGTGGATCTTTGTCATCAGGACTGCTAGCAACAATATCTGCAGCTTTGACCACCCAAATGCTCACCCCTTCGTTACGACGGGTGTAAACATCACGCGCATTATTAATCGCCATTTGCTCATCCGAAGCATGTAGGCTACCAACGTGTTTATGTGCTAAGCCATGTTGACTACGGATAAACACTTCCCATAAAGGCCAATTTTTTTGACTCATTGTCTGCTCCTTATTTATGCGACTTTTTTGGCTTTGCGTTGTTCTTGTTTTTCGGCGTAAGCCATGAAAGCATCCCGAACCCATGCGCCCTGCTCGTGGGCTTGAACACGCGTATTCAAACGTTCTTTGTTACATGGGCCATTACCCGCTAATACGGCCCAAAACTCGTCCCAATCGATTTCACCAAAATCATAGTGACCACGCTCTTCATTCCAGCGTAAATCGGGATCGGGAATGGTTAGACCTAAATACTCTGCCTGAGGTACGGTTTGATCCACCATTTTTTGACGGAGCTCATCGTTAGAAAACAGCTTAATCCGCCATTTCATGGACTGAGCGCTATGGACAGACTCGTTATCAGAAGGACCAAACATCATCAATGCTGGCCACCACCAACGATTGAGCGCGTCTTGACACATTTGCTTTTGCTCTGGAGTCCCATTCAGACACATTTCCATTAACAGGTCGTACCCCTGACGCTGGTGAAAGGACTCCTCTTTACAGACGCGAACCATGGCACGAGCATAGGGTCCATAAGAACAACGGCACAAAGGCACTTGGTTAATGATGGCCGAACCATCCACCAACCAGCCAATCATGCCAATATCCGCCCAAGTGAGAGTTGGGTAGTTAAAAATACTGGAGTATTTCGCGCGACCAGCGTGTAAATCGGCAATTAAGTCCTCGCGCTCTACCCCTAAGGTTTCAGCTGCACTGTACAAATACAGACCATGCCCAGCCTCGTCTTGGATTTTGGCGAGCAAAATCGCTTTACGTTTGAGAGTTGGCGCACGTGTTACCCAATTTCCCTCGGGTAGCATACCGACCACCTCGGAGTGTGCGTGCTGAGAAATCTGACGCACCAAGGTGCGACGATACGCCTCAGGCATCCAGTCCTTGGGTTCGATACGAATCCCTGCATCAATGCGCTGCTGAAACTGCTTTTCTAATTCGGACAATTCCGCTTCGGTTTGCACACGAGTTAATCCCGTGTCGACTAGTTGGGCATACATATACGCCTCCCGTTATAGCTGTAAAATTTGATACTACACAGTTTTACTGATAGAGATCAATAATCAGTATCATATTACCACGTTAAAATACGCCACGGCCTAGGGATTTTCCACTAGCTACGTGGCGTACACTAAGTGGTCACTTACTCAGCAACAGAAGACATAGGGCTTAAATCAATAAAATGCTCTCTGTAATGCTTGAGCTCATCAATCGACTCATAAATATCTGCCAAAGCCTCGTGTTTACTTTGTTTCACGAAACTTTTTACCACCTCGGGCTTCCAACGTAAGGCTAGCTCTTTTAAGGTGCTCACATCTAAATTCCGATAGTGAAAAAACTGCTCAAAGCGAGGCATATATTTATACATAAAACGTCGATCCTGGCTGATCGTATTGCCACATAAGGGAGATTTACCAGCAGGAACATGTTGTTTTAAAAAATCCAGTAAAATGTCTTCAGCCTCTGCTTCGGTTAGAGTGGACGCTTTTACCTTATCGATCAGCCCGCTACGGCCATGTGTGCCTTTATTCCAGTTATCCATAGCATCTAAGAGCGCATCGCTCTGGTGGATAACCAGCACGGGGCCTTCTGCGACCACGGTAAGATCGGCCTCAGTGACCACTACCGCCACTTCGATAATGCGCTCTTTTTCTGGGTCTAGGCCGGTCATTTCCATATCTAGCCAAACAAGGCGTTGATCCTTGACTGTCATTACACGTCTTTCCTTAAAAAATAAATCAGGCACTGCCTTATGACACTGCTCATTTTGCTCGTTGTGTTTTTATTGCTGGATCTAAGCGTACGTTTTTATTTGGCACAACGTCAAATCCGTCATGTACGCCAGCATCGTTCTCATGTTCCTGTAGAATTTAGCCACCATATTAGCTTACACAGCCATCAACGCGCGGCGGATTACACCATCGCTCGTACCCAAATGCGTATTTTTGAAGGGCTGATCGAGGCAGCTTTTGTAGTGATTTTACTGTTGCTCGGTGGTCTTCAACAGCTCGATAGCTTTTGGGCTCAGCTCATCCAAAACGAATGGATACGCCAGCTAGCATTAGTTGGTAGTGTATTAAGCTTATCGGCCCTGCTACACCTACCCTTTACCATTTGGCGGATTTTTCGCTTAGAACAGCGTTTTGGATTTAATCGTACTACTTGGCGTCTTTTTATTAGCGACCAAATTAAAGGGTTGTGCCTAACCCTATTGTTAGGTGCCCCTTTATTGCTAGCCGTGCTTTGGCTTATGCAAAGCGCTGGTCACTTCTGGCCCTGGTGGGCCTGGGGCTTATGGGTAGGATTTAGCTTATTGATTATGTGGTTATTTCCCAGTGTTATCGCCCCCATGTTTAATGAATTTAAGCCCTTAACCCGAGAAAGCTTAAAAATCCGTATCAAACAGCTCTCTGAACGCTGTGGTTTTCACATCACAGGGCTTTTTGTCATGGATGGCTCCAAGCGCTCTGCTCACGGCAATGCTTATTTTACTGGGATCGGTAATAATAAACGCATTGTGTTTTTTGATACCTTACTCAATAAGCTTAATGATGAAGAAATAGAAGCGGTATTGGCGCATGAACTAGGGCACTTCACGCATCGCCATATTGCGAAACGGATGGCCTTATCCTTTGGTTTAGCCTTAGTATTTTTTCTTCTTCTGGGCTGGCTCTCACAACAGGTTTGGTTTTACACAGATCTAGGAGTCGTCCCCCAGCTTGGTCGTCCCAATGATGGCCTAGCCTTAGTGTTATTTTTATTAACTATGCCTATTTTTACGTTTTGGGCAGGTCCCCTATTTAGCTACTTATCACGTAAAGATGAATATCAAGCTGATGCCTTTGCGGCACAACATACCTCGGCGCAAGCGTTAATCCAAGCATTGATTAAACTCTACGATGACAATGCCGCTACGCTTACACCGGACCCGCTACATTCTGCTTATTATGACAGCCACCCAGCAGCAACCGAACGCGTTCAATTTTTAAAGCATATTCATGAAACGAACTAAACCTCACCAAAAAACCGTATCCACACAAAGTCGCGCTCTAAGCACGCAAACTGGGCAAATCATCTCTGCTCATGGGCGCCATTATTTTGTAGAGCTGGAAAACGGTGAAGTGATCAAATGCTTTCCCCGCGGTAAGCGTGGGGGCCTCTGTGTAGGCGATTGGGTAGAGATCAGCACCCAAGGAGAACGAGCCGCCATCGAACAACGGCATGAACGCAAGAATCTTCTCTATCGCTCAGACGAAATGCGTACCAAGCAGTTTGCCGCTAATATCGATCAACTTTTCATTGTATTAGCTGCAGAACCCATGTTCTCAGAGGATCTAGCCGGCCGAGCCCTCGTTGCAGCCCGTTGTGCAGATATTGAGCCCATTATTATTTTAAATAAAGCAGACTTGCCCTCGGTAGCGCTAGCGCGCCAGCGTCTGCAACCCTTAGCTGCGTTAGGTGTACCTATCAAAGAAATCAGCGCCTTAGATCCGGATGCCTTGCATGAGCAGCTTTTACCCCTGTTGCGCGATAAAACCACCCTTTTACTAGGACAAAGCGGCATGGGTAAATCCACAATTCTTAACGCGCTTGTCCCAGAAGCCAACGCCCATACTCAGGCCCACTCCGCAGCATTGGGTACCGGGCGGCATACTACAACCAGTACCAAGCTCTATCACATTCCTAATCATAGTGGCAAAATCATTGACTCGCCTGGCTTTCAAGCTTTTGGCTTAGCACATCTAGAGGCAGCAGATATTATCCGAGGCTTTGTGGAATTTCATGAGCCACTGCAAAACTGTAAATTTTATAATTGCAGTCACCGTCATGAGCCTGGTTGTGGTGTGGTCGCTGCCTTAGACCAAGGCCTTATTCACCCTGATCGCTATCAGCTGTATTTACGGCTTCTGACAGAACTAGAAAATCAGAGTAAATATTAAACGCGCCCTAGCTGCTGGCTTGCTGCAGCCAAATGATGATAAAAATTGCGGATAAGTGCGGCCGTTGCACCCCAAATAAAATATCCATTCCAAGAAATGGAAAAATAGTAACGCTCCTTGCCATTTTTCCCCGGTAAATGATGTAAGCGATGATTTGCCGGGTTCATTAATACGGATAATGGCACCTCGAACACCTCGGCGACCTCGGCGGGGTCTGGTTGCACAGCAAAACCATCTTGCACCAACCCCACCAC
>JAAYRP010000118.1 GCA_012518715.1 Alcaligenaceae bacterium
GTCATGGCGCTAATGGCGGCCTATTTGAACCGCCCTCGTCGCCCTGTCTTTACGTCTTCTTGAGAGCCTCGCGTGGGTCTTTGATAAGCGGTTCAAAGTTTTTCATGAACGCACGGAGTTTAGGCTGAATCACATTGACGCTGTAAGGAGCAAAAGAGTTATTCAGATAATAGTTATAGTGCTCTGGCTCCGCTGGCCAAAAAACCTGTGCGGGTTGTAGTTTAGTTACCACGGGTTTTTGCAGCTTTTCCTCTAGCTTTTTAATGTAGTCGGCCGCCTGCTTTTGCTGCTCAGCTGTAGTGTAAAAGATAGCTGACGCATATTGGGAGCCAATATCATGCCCCTGCCGGTCTAGCGTGGTCGGGTCATGTAAAGAAAAAAACACCTTGAGCAAGGTCTCAAAATCGATCACATCCGAGTCATAGCGAACTTGTACGACCTCGATGTGTCCTGTTTTTTGAGAGCAGACCTGCTCATAGGTTGGATAGGGTGTGGTGCCCCCGCTATAGCCAGCCTGAGAAAGGCTCACGCCTTTAAGGGCACTAAACGCGGGCTCTATGCACCAAAAACATCCCCCACCAAATAAAACCGCTGCAGTCATCGTAAATCCTTTTGTGTATGATCTGAAAGGTTGTTCATTCTTTTGTACTAGATTATCGCTAGTCTATAGTACCGACTAATTCGTATTTATACGGTAGAACTTTTACTATGCTTACACACCCACAGTTTAATCCTATTGCCCTACAAATTGGTCCTTTAGCCATACATTGGTACGGATTGATGTATTTAATCGGCTTTGCTCTTGTCTGGTTACTTGGCAACTACCGTATTAAGCAGAAACGCAGTCCAATAGACAAAAAGGGTTTAGAGGATCTGATTTTCTATTGCGCTTTAGGTGTGGTGGTAGGCGGACGACTGGGCTATGTTTTGTTTTATCAGCCTGACTACTATTTACAACCGCAACATTGGCTTCAGATTTTTTATGTCTGGGAAGGCGGTATGGCGTTTCATGGTGGTCTCATTGGTGTTTTAGCCGTATTAGCTTGGTTTAGCTATCAACGACGTATTCCTTTTTTCGCCCTTGGTGATTTCCTAGCCCCTTTGATACCGCTGGGACTAGCAGCAGGAAGACTGGGCAATTTTATTAATGGTGAGCTTTGGGGGAGGCCTACCGATTTGCCATGGGGTATGATTTTCCCTCAGGCCATGGACGGGGTTGCTCGCCACCCTTCTCAGCTTTATCAAATGGGCTTAGAAGGCATCCTCTTATTTTTGATTTTGTGGCTTTTTTCAGCAAGGTCTCGTCCTCAGGGACAAGTTAGCAGCTTATTTTTAATGGGCTATGGGCTCTTTCGTTTTATTGCCGAGTTTAGTCGAGAGCCGGATGCATTTTTAGGACTGCTCTGGGCGCAGCTGTCCATGGGACAGCTGCTGTCTTTACCAATGATGGCCCTTGGCGCTTTTATTTTTTATCGAGCAAGTAAATCGAACCGTTTAAGCTCAAGCTAACCTCTTCCGTTCCTTGGTGAATAGGCAAGCTATCAGCAGCCGGGGCCGCTGCCATCATCATTTCCGTTCGATAGCTTTTAGGGGCACGATATACGGCCCCACTGCCACCTAAGTGTAATTCTTTAATAGCAAAATGCTCATAACCTAAAGCCAAGGCCATTTCCTGCGCGCGCTCTTGAAACGCTTGGGCAGCTTCGCTCATCAATGCTTTTTCTGCTTGATTGCGAGCCGCTTTAGATACAGTGAAAGCCACATTAGAAACCGGCATTTTCTCTTGGTATTTAGCAGCAAGCTCGGAAGCCGCTTTCATATCAGTAGACTCAAACAATAACTGCGACTGCCCTATCCATGCGGTAATACTCCCTTCTTTGTCATGCTGAGGGCGAACAGAATAATGCCCGCTACTCACTTTAACTACATCTTGTGTTTTCACCTCGTCTAAAACTGCGGCTACAGTTTGGGCTAACGCTTGCGTTACAACACTTTGCTCACTGCTTTGATGTGTAGCTTGCAAAGTAATTATCACTGTGTCTTGATCAATTTCCGTATAAGCCTGCGCTTCAAGATGTAACACGGGCGACTTTGCTTCTGTAGATGGCTGAGCAGCCCAGACGGCTCCCAACGACAACAACAGGGAAGCAGTAAGTAAAGCTCGGGGTAGTAATCGGTTACGCATCGTATCACTCCAAAGAAAAAGCCGGCGTGATGCCGGCTTTATAAAGGGTGCCCCACCTGTGGCGTCAAGGCCGGCATCCTGGGAACCTAGGGTTCACAAGGTGGTTGCCATCAAACAAGTTTTGGGGTCACTAGACAAAGTAGCGACGCACTCCTGCTTGTTAATCCAGCAACCTAATGCCATAAGCATTGGTTCAAGGAATATATGGCCACGTCTCGCTCACGGCAGGGACTTAAGCAATACTACAGTATTAGTTTAACAGATACTGTAAAAAATCATTAACGTTTTACATGGTCTACTGGCCCTAAAGCAGTATCCATTAAACGATGCATATCGTCTATTTTACGCTTGAAATCACCTAATGCAATATTACTAAGCGGCCCGTCCGGCGCTTTCATCGACAAAAGCTCCACAGCAATTTGAATCGCTGCCATAACAGCAATGCGCTCGTTGCCGTTGGTGCGGCCAGCTTCTTTAATGCGTTCCATGTGAGCATCCACATGAGCGATGGCTTCGAGTAATTTGGCTTTTTCTGATGGAGGACAGGCTAAGGTGTAATCTCGACCTAATAATGTAATATCTAAGCGTTCCATTATGCGTCCCCCTGTGTAAGCGCTTCTGCAACGGGCCCACCAGGTAGACGCTGCAAAATCGTATCAACCTGATCACGTGCAAGCAAAGCCGCCTGCTCTAAGGCCGCTGATTTGGACTCGCTTAATTGAATACGCTCGCGTAAGGCGGCGAGCTCTTCTTGTTGCTGAATAAGCTCAGCGTAGAGAGTTTCCTGAGCCTCCTCTGCAATACGCTTGGCGTTTTCCATTTCAGTTTGGTGTCGCGTTACAATCTCGGCCATAGAGGCATATTCAGACTGTTGTGAGCTAAGCTGATCACGCAAAGTAGAACGCTCCTGCTCCAGCAGTTTAACGCGTGATAGAAGTTCCGAGCGCTCACTTTTTAAGCGCTCTGTATAGGATACCAAGCGACTAATGCGATTGGCTAATTGATCTAGATCCTGCAACATAGGCAATATCGAAAAAGGTGAACCCAAAAATAGTGTATTTGAAATATCATAACCCTATGTACACACATAGGGCTATGATTTGCTAGTTATTATGCGTTAGATTTAGTGTTTTATTTTGACGCTGGCGCTGTGCTGTATAACTACGCTGGCGTAAATAGCGGGTTTCCTGCCGATGTCTAAATAAATGCACGGATAATTCATTCAGTGCCTGAAAATAGACTTCTCGCTTAAAATCAATCACCGCGTCTAACGGTACCCAATAATCACTCCAACGCCATGCATCAAATTCCGGTGTAGATGTTGCTCTTAGGCTAACATCACAATCACGCCCTAACATACGAAGCAAAAACCAAATCTGTTTTTGTCCTTTGTAATGACCGCGTGATTCACGGCGTACAAAGTGATTGGGCACGTTATAACGCAACCAATCTCGCGTCCGTCCTAAAATGCGGACATGCTCGGGTAATAATCCGACCTCTTCGTGAAGCTCTCGATACATAGCCTGTACCGGACTTTCACCCGGTTGGATTCCGCCTTGAGGGAACTGCCAAGCATGTTCCCGCACGCGTTTACCCCAAAACACTTCATTCTTGCGATTAACAAGAATAATGCCAACATTTGGACGGTAGCCTTCACGATCTAACATAGGCCACCTCTATAATTTCATTATCATTACCTTAGATTATACGTACCAGTTGAGTTCACTACCATGCTTGCAAGCCACTATCATATTAATACCTTAAAAGAAGCCCCCTCTGAGGCCGAAGTCGCCAGCCATCAACTCATGACTCGTGCCGGCATGATCCGCCGTATTGCTGGCGGTATCTATACCTATATGCCTTTAGGCTTAAAGGTTTTACGCAAAATTGAAAATATTGTACGCGAGGAAATGGATAAAGCCGGCGCCCTTGAACTGCTCATGCCTGTTGTACAGCCAGCTGAGCTTTGGCAAGAAACTGGGCGTTGGGATGAGTACGGCGCTGAGCTTCTACGCATCAAAGATCGCCACCAGCGCGATTTTGTTTTACAACCTACTTCTGAAGAAGTGGTCACCGATATCGTGCGCAATGAAATCCATAGCTGGCGCCAACTTCCCGTCAACTTCTATCACATCCAAACAAAGTTTCGTGATGAGCGTCGCCCCCGCTTTGGCCTGATGCGCGGCCGCGAGTTCACCATGAAAGACGCATACTCCTTTGATCGTGATGAGATCTCGGCCCAAAAAAGCTATGACATTATGTACGATGCTTATACTCGAATCTTTGAACGTTTAGGCTTAAGGTTCCGTGCGGTAGCCGCGGATACAGGGGCGATTGGAGGCTCCCGCAGTCACGAGTTTCAAGTCATCGCAGACACGGGAGAAGACGAAATTGTCTACAACCCTGATACCGATTATGCTGCCAACATTGAGTTAGCCGAAGCACCGTGCCTAATTGCTGAGCGTCAAGCCCCCACAGCCCAACTAGAAAAAATAGCCACCCCTGATGCGACTAAATGTGAGCTCGTTGCTGAGCAACTAAAACGTCCACTATGCGATACAGTAAAAGCCGTGGTACTAGCCACGGACCCGATTGACGATAAAGGTAAACCTCAGATTTGGTTATTGCTAGTACGAGGTGATCACGAGGTTAACGAGGTTAAGGTCAGCAAACTACCGGGCTTTGAAAATGGCTATCGCTTAGCGAGCGAAGAAGAAATCCAAGATCACTTTGGCTGTGTACCAGGCTACCTAGGACCTGTGGGTTTAAGTGATACAGTCACGGTGATCGCGGATCGTACTGTTGCCCACATGAGCGACTTTATCTGTGGCGCCAATGAGGCAGGCTTTCACTACACTGGGGTGAACTGGGGTCGTGATGTGGCAGAACCACAAGTAGCCGACTTACGCAACGTTGTCGCCGGTGACCCTGATCCTACAGGCACAGGCACACTAGCAATCCAACGTGGAATCGAAGTAGGTCATGTGTTTTTCCTTGGGGATACGTATTCAAAAAAACTACAAGCCACCTATTTAGATAAGGAAGGCAAGCCCCAATTAATACAAATGGGCTGCTATGGTATTGGTATCAGCCGTATTGCCGCCGCCGCCATTGAACAAAATCACGACGATAAAGGTATGATTTGGCCTCGTGCTATTGCCCCTTTTGAGGTAGTGATTTGTGCATTAAACTGGGCGAAGAGCGAAGCCGTGCAAACAGCCAGCATGCAGCTATATGAGCAACTCAAAGCACAAGGTATCGACGTTATTCTTGATGATAGAGATGTGCGTCCTGGGGTGATGTTTGCTGACTGGGAGCTAATTGGCGTCCCTGTACGTGTAACGGTTGGTGACCGCGGTTTGAAAGAAAACATGCTAGAAATCCAACAGCGGGCTCGTGGAGAGAATGAAAAAATTCAAACCTCTGAGGCGCTCAGCTATATTACACAAGCTCTTGCTCAGCAATAAAACTTGCTCTACCCGCGTATAACAGGTAGCGGGCTAGGAGCTCACTACCTGTTCTTAATTCACATTATTTACAAAGACAAGCCAACTGAAATGAGTCAAAATGCTAATCAGCTTCAGATTCGCGTATATTACGAGGATACCGATGCAGGTGGTATTGTATTTTATGCCAATTACTTGAAGTTCTTCGAGCGCGCACGAACTGAATGGTTACGGCGCTTAGGGATTCACCAATCTACTATGGCGCAAACCGAGCAGCAACTTTTTGTCGTAAAGCAAGCGGATATTGAATACCTCAAATCGGCCAAACTGGATGATCTACTCACCATACGTAGTCGTATCACCCATCTTGGTGGAGCATCGATTCGGTTTGCCCAAGAGGCCTGGCGGGAGGATGACCTTCTCTGCCAAAGCCAAATTGTTGTCGTATGTGTAGATAGTCATACGATGCGCGCAACAAAAATTAACCCTCATCTTCGATCAATTTTGGAAAAAGCTCAGGATTGACCATGCAAGCAAGCAGCGACCTATCGCTAATTACCCTCTTACTCGAGGCAAGTATCCCCGTCCAACTGGTTATGTTGATTTTAGTAGGGATCTCTATCGTGTCGTGGAGCTATATTTTTAGTAAGCGCGCCGCGATTAAACGCACTTTGGAGCAGACACGTCGTTTTGAAGACGATTTCTGGACCGGAGGCGATCTAACGATGCTCCAACAAGCGATTGCTACACGTCGTGATGAACATGGCGCCTTAGCTCGAATTTTTGAGGCGGGCATGACTGAATTCATCAAGGCTCGTCGAAGTAACCAAAAAGGAGAAGCCCTGCTAGACGGCCCACGTCGTGCAATGCGTGCTAGTTTTCAACGTGAGCTTGACCAGCTCGAATCCAAACTAAATTTTTTAGCCTCTGCCGGCTCTGTCAGCCCCTATATTGGTCTGCTAGGAACAGTATGGGGGATTATGCATGCGTTTATAGGTTTATCTGGCGCCCAGTCAGCCACGCTTGCATCGGTAGCTCCTGGTATTGCTGAGGCGCTGATTGCCACCGCCATTGGCTTATTTGCCGCCATCCCAGCTGTTGTGGCTTATAACCGTTTTACTAATGAGGTTGATCGCATCGCTACCCGCTTTGAAAGCTTTGTGGATGAGTTTCTTAATATTTTACAGCGTCAGGTGTAAACCATGTCTTCGTTACGAGGCCATTCCCGACGTAATAGTCGACGTCTAAAAAACGAGATCAATGTTGTACCGTACATTGATGTCATGCTGGTGCTGCTCGTTATCTTTATGGTCACGGCACCCATGATTACCCCTGGCTTGATTGATTTACCCTCTGTAGGTCAAGCTTCAGAGGTCCCTGCTGCCCCCATCGAGGTCCAAATCGATAAAGAAGGACAAATGGCCATTCGCCTACGTGAGGGCGACGCTCAGTTTCAAACCATTCCTTCTGACCAGCTTATTCCAGAGGTGCAGCAGCTTGCACTAAATGAAAACCCGATTGTCATTGCGGCAGATGGTGAGGTTCCGTATGCTTCGGTGATGGAGATTATGGATCAGCTGCGTAGCCATGGGTTTACGCGCCTAGGCTTTTTGGTTAACCGAGATTCAGACAAGTAATTCATTACAATGCGTTTATTTCAACGAAACAGCCACTCCGCTCTGTTGAGCCAAGAGGAAAAAGAGCAGCGTCGTGGGCTGATCTATGCCCTTGCTCTGCACTTCGCTCTTGTTTTGCTGCTGCTTCTTGGTCTGATTAGTGTTCCCAAATCACCTAACCCCGTGCAAATTGAACTATGGGCCGAGGGAGAGATGGCAATGGCTGAAAATATGGAAGAGCCTACCGCTGAACCAGAGCCAGA
>JAAYRP010000119.1 GCA_012518715.1 Alcaligenaceae bacterium
AAACCCAGATGTTCCTGAGCTTGCACGTGGTAAAACTGGTCGTGTAACGGGGCACCTAATGGCGTTATTAACCCTTATGAAAGCGCAGCCTTTGGCCTACAACAAAGACAACCAAGAAGACAAAGAGGGGCTCTTTGATGCCGCGGACACCATTCGCGATACGCTCACTATTTTTGTCGATATGATTGCTGGCATTCAAGTCAAAGCCGAAGCAATGCGGGCTGCAGCGCTACAAGGCTTTGCCACGGCCACCGATCTAGCAGACTACTTAGTCAAAAAAGGCCTACCATTTCGTGATGCTCACGAAACCGTTGCTCTCGCTGTACGCGAATGTGAGCAAAAAGGCTGCGATTTAGCTGACTTAAGCCTAGAGGCATTACAAGCTTTTCACCCCTCTATCGAAAATGACGTTTTTGATGTGCTTACCCTAGAGGGCTCAGTAGCAGCACGCAACCACATCGGGGGTACGGCACCAGAACGGGTTCGTATCGAAGCACAACGCTTGTTAGAACAAAACTAACTTTCTTGTCATCCAAACCAAAAAAGCCCAGCGTGTATACGCTGGGCTTTTTACTAGCTCGTCAAATTACAAAATAGATTTAAGTAATTTGCCCATTTCAGATGGATCACGTGTGGTTTTAATACCGCACTCTTCCATCACTGCTAATTTCGCATCGGCCGTATCTTCGCCACCAGAAATCAACGCACCCGCATGACCCATACGCTTTCCTGCAGGAGCTGTCACACCCGCAATAAAGCCCACAATCGGTTTAGTCATGTTGTCTTTGGCCCAACGAGCTGCGTTTACCTCATCTGGACCACCGATTTCACCAATCATGATGACCGCATCCGTATCCGGATCATCATTAAACATTTTCAGCACATCAATATGCTTCAAACCATTAATGGGGTCGCCACCAATACCAACCGCAGCGGACTGGCCCAAACCAAGCTCTGTCAGCTGAGCAACAGCCTCATAAGTTAATGTACCAGAGCGGCTCACCACACCAATACGACCCTTACGATGGATATGACCCGGCATAATCCCGATTTTCAACTCATCAGGAACAATCAAACCAGGGCAGTTTGGTCCAAGCAGTAACGTTTTCTTGTTCTCTGCACGCATGCGATTGCGTACTTCGAGCATGTCGCGCACCGGAATCCCTTCAGTAATACAAATTACTAAATCCAAATCCGCGTCCACGGCTTCCCAGATAGCATCCGCAGCACCAGCAGGAGGAACATAAATGACCGAAACGGTCGCACCGGTTTCTGCTTTGGCTTCTTTAACGGTGGCGTAAATAGGTACCCCTTCAAAATCCTCACCAGCACGACGAGGGTTTACGCCCGCTACAAAAGCTTCCATCCCGTTACCGTACTCACGGCACATACGTGTATGGAACTGACCGGTTTTACCTGTAATACCTTGTGTAATGACCTTGGTATCTTTATTAATTAGAATTGACATGAAATAAATCCTTTCCGGTTATTTGGCAGCCGCCACAACTTTGGTTGCTGCTTCGGCCATGGTGTCAGCACTAATGATAGGTAAACCAGACTCGGCCAACATTTTCTTACCTTGCTCTTCGTTGGTTCCTTTCATACGTACCACAAGAGGCACATCTAAGTTCACCGCCTTACACGCTGCAATTACCCCTTCGGCAATCACATCACAACGCATAATACCGCCAAAAATATTCACTAAAATGGCTTTCACATCATCGTTTTTCAACATGATTTTAAAAGCTTCTGTCACTTTTTCTGCGGTAGCACCACCACCAACGTCCAAGAAGTTTGCAGGCTCACCACCAAATAGCTTAATGGTATCCATGGTAGCCATCGCCAAACCAGCGCCGTTCACCAAACAACCGATATTGCCATCCAGTTGGATATAGGCCAAATCAAATTTGCTGGCCTCTACTTCTGCAGGATCTTCTTCGTCTAAGTCACGGTACTCGAGGATTTCTGGCTGACGGAACAGTGCGTTCGTATCAAAGTTGAATTTTGCATCCAACGCCATGATGTCGCCCGAGCCAGTCAAAATCAATGGGTTGATTTCAGCCAACGAAGCATCGGTATCCCAGTAAGCCTGATACAGTTTTTTGAACTGATCGGCTGCTTGTGCTTGCGAAGCCTCAGGAATACCAATTCCTGCGGCAAGACCCATGGCTTCTTCGGTAGTTAGGCCCGTAGCTGGATCCACAAAAACCTTGAGAATTTTCTCAGGATGAGTGGCCGCTACCTCTTCGATTTCCATACCACCTTCGGCAGAGGCCATCACGCATACGCGCTGCGACTCACGATCCGTCACAATACCTACGTAGTATTCTTTTTTAATATCCGCGCCGTCTTCAATAAGCAAACGACGTACTTTTTGTCCCTCGGGACCGGTTTGGTGTGTGACCAGCTGCATCCCAAGAATTTCGTTAGCGAGTTGCTTAACCTCGTCCATTGAGCGAGCTAATTTCACCCCGCCACCCATACCACGACCGCCGGCATGAATTTGCGCTTTAACAACCCAAACTGGGCCCCCTAGCTTTTCGGCCGCAGCAACTGCTTCATCGACGGAAAATGCAGGAATGCCTTCTGGCACCGCTACACCGTACTTTCTTAACAGTGCTTTGCCCTGATATTCATGAATTTTCATTTAGTACCTGTCAGTCTAAGAACACATTAAAAAAATTGCTCATTTGCTGCGCTGCAACAAACAAGCAAAAACACTACGTATCGGGCTTCTCGTACCACTTAGGATAGTAAACCCGAACAATATCACCATCTGCACGTAAGGCATGACACCCATCAATATGAAATGGGCGTTTATCCTGCTGCTGTGTTGTTGCCTTGATTCGATTCAAGCGAGTAGCAATCCCCTGCACCGCAGCAGTAGGCAAGACGTTCGTAAGTTCTGTCATATGCGTACAACCATATCGCCCCGCCAAGCGCGCACGCACATCGTGCCTAAATCCACGTAAGAGATTTAGACCGATCAATTGCCGATAGTCATCAGCGA
Source organism: Alcaligenaceae bacterium (assembly GCA_012518715.1). Classification (GTDB taxonomy): domain Bacteria; phylum Pseudomonadota; class Gammaproteobacteria; order Burkholderiales; family Burkholderiaceae_B; genus Paenalcaligenes; species Paenalcaligenes hermetiae. The sequence continues at coordinate 3,011 of JAAYRP010000119.1, forward strand.
TAGTGGCACAGATTTTATAAGGCGCCGCTTCGTATTGAACCGCGGCATCTACAATGGTGTAACTGTCGTCGATAGTAATGCGCAACAGCATATGGTGAACCGGCTGCCCTGCGGGATGTACCCCACCTTCGAATAGGGGAAAATCATACGATTTGGTGTCAACCAAGACGGCATCTAGATCCCACAGACCATCCTCTCGCTCAAATACCTCTACGGTCACAGCCCGTTTATGTAAAGGCGAGCGTTTCACTGATGTGGTTGACAGAGACATACAGAAAACACCTAAGCAAAGACAAACAACAAAAACCAGTTAAGTATAACGCACCTACCCCCTAAGGCTGCAATTTTCCTCACTTTTGTCAGCAATATGTCAGCCTATAGGGTGAATTCCACAAAAAAGCCCCTTTTCCATGACCATATCATGGCTAAGGGGCATAATAAGCTTTAACCCTATAGCTTTAGGCTATAAGTGTTGGCGTAAATAACGTGCAGCGGCAACCATTTCTAGCAAAGCCGCCTGGGTTTCAGGCCAACCTCGCGTTTTTAAGCCGCAATCAGGATTCACCCATAATCGCTCTGCAGGGAGCTTTTGTGCAGCTTTTTGCATTAAGCTAACCATCCACTCTTGCTGTGGAATATTAGGCGAGTGAATATCATACACGCCAGGGCCAATGTCATTCGGGTAATGAAAGTCTTCAAACGCCTCTAACAACTCCATATTAGAGCGTGAGGTTTCAATCGTAATTACATCCGCATCCATGGCCGCAATGGCTTGCATGATGTCATTAAACTCGGAATAACACATATGAGTGTGAATCTGCGTACTATCTTTTACTCCACTAGTGCTAAGGCGGAAGCAATCCACTGCCCATTGCAAATAGGCCTCCCAGTCAGCACGGCGCAGCGGCAGCCCTTCTCGAATTGCAGGCTCATCAATTTGGATAACTTGTATCCCCGCTGCCTCTAAATCTAATACCTCATCACGCAAAGCCAACGCTAACTGCTGGCATGTCTCTTTGCGAGGCTGATCATCACGCACAAAAGACCATTGCAGCATTGTCACCGGACCAGTCAACATCCCTTTTACTGGCAGCGTTGTTAGAGATTGTGCATAAGCCGACCAAGCCACCGTCATAGGCGCAGGACGTAACACATCACCAAAAATAATCGGAGGTTTGACACAGCGCGAACCATAGCTTTGCACCCAACCATTCTGAGTAAAAGCAAAACCAGCAAGCAGTTCACCAAAATACTCAACCATGTCATTACGTTCTGCCTCGCCATGCACCAACACATCGATGCCTATTTCCTCTTGGAAGCGAATGACGCGCTCAATCTCTGCTTGGATGGCTTTTTCATACGCCGCATCGCTCACATTCCCCTCTCGCCAATCGCGTCGTAACTGACGTATTTCTTTGGTTTGTGGAAAAGACCCAATAGTTGTAGTGGGAAAAGCAGGCAAATTTAAATGTTTTCGTTGCACGTGAATACGCTCAGCAAAAGGCGTGCGGGTACGTGAAATCTGGTCTATTTTTTTCAGCTTCGCTCGCAGCTCAGGGTTATGCGTACGTGCTGAATGTGCACGACTTTGCAAAGCAGATCTCTGTGCAAGCAGATATTTCTGATCTGCGTCCGAAACCGTCCCCTCTAAAAGGGCAGTCAATAAGCGCAACTCTTCCAGTTTCTGCACAGCAAAAGACAGCCAGCTTTTTAATTCTTCATCTAGACCCGTTTCACTGCTTACATCCACCGGCACATGCAACAACGAACAAGAAGGAGCGATCCAAAGTCGCGATCCGAGCTGCGCACGCACCACTTGTAATTGGCGACTTAACGCATCCAGGTCTGAACGCCAAATATTACGTCCATCAATCGCCCCTACTGACAGCACCTGATCTGCCCCTAAGGCTTCTACTACAGCGTTTAGCTGTTGAGGTGCGCGCACAATATCAATATGCCAACCAGCAACAGGAAGCTGTTTTACCGTATCAATATGATGCGCAATACTTTCAAAATAAGTCGCCACCAGTAATTTAACAGGGCTTTGTGCTAGCTGCTCATAAGCAGTCGCATAGGCTTGTAACCAAGCAGGAGGTAAGTCCAGTACTAAAGCCGGCTCATCCACTTGCACCCACTCCACTCCCTGGGCTGCTAAGCGTTCGAGTATTTCTATATACACCGTAAGCAAAGCAGGTAATAGCTGTAATTTAGCCACATCCCCCGCCCCCTCACTAAAACTATCCCCTTTTGATAACCACAACCATGTTAATGGCCCTGGAATCACAGGTTTAACCTCAAACCCGGCTTGCTGAGCTTCAGCCACCTGATCAAATAAACTTTCGCGTGCAAGATAAAAAGACTGATTCGCCTCTAACTCTGGCACAATGTAGTGATAATTCGTATCAAACCACTTCGTCATCTCGCAAGCGGCTGCAGGCTGCCCTTGAGGGGCTCGACCACGCGCCATCCGAAATAACGTATCCAAATCCACACTGCTGCCGACTGGATGCTGAAACCGTGCCGGCACCACACCTAAGGTTGTGGTCCACTCTAAAATGTGGTCATACCAGGCAAAATCGCCCACTGGTACCCATTTAACCCCAGCTTCGTGTTGCAGCTGCCAATGTGCTTGACGTAGTCGTGCGCCTTCTTGTTGTAAGGCTTCTTGCGACAGATCTTGATTCCAATACGCCTCTACCGCTTTTTTAAGTTCGCGCTGTTTACCAATGCGCGGAAAACCCAAATTATGAAAAACAGTCATATACCTAAACCCCATAAGCAAATAAGCAAAATGCAATTAAGCAACCTACACTTACTATTGTCTAGGATATATGCCAAAATAAAAAATCAAATCCCACAAACAGTATATGAATAAAACTCAACTAAAATCATGCTTGAAATTCGTCATCTTGAAACGCTGAGCGCTATTCGTGCCACCGGAAGCCTCCAAGAGGCGGCTGAAACCTTGCACGTCACCCAATCCGCTTTATCACATCAGCTACGCGACCTAGAGGTCCGACTCAAATTACAACTGTTAAACCGACGCACACGCCCAGCGCGCCTAACAACAGCCGCTTTGCGCATTTTGGCCCTTGCCGACGAGGTACTGCCTAAAATTCGGGCAACAGAACGCGAACTACAACGCTTAGCGGCTGGTCGTACAGGTCGGCTTTATTTAGCCATAGATTGCCACTCTTGTTTCCAATGGCTCATGCCCACCTTGGATCAGTTTCGTGCCGATTGGCCTGACGTTAGCCTAGATCTTTCTGCCGCTTTTTCTTTTGCACCATTGCCCGCGCTATTACGCGGTGACTTAGACATGGTGATCACCTCTGACCCTCAACCTCTGGCTGGAATCGACTACACCCCTTTATTTCGCTACGAGCTCGTGTTGGTGATGGCTGCCAAGCATCCTTTGGCCACGTATGCTTATATTGAACCGGAGCAGTTGGCAGATCAAACACTTATTACTTATCCCGTAGAAAAACAACGCTTAGATATTTTCACCCAGTTTTTAGATCCCGCCGACATCGAACCCGCGGAAATCCGCAAAGCAGAACTAACTCCCATCATTATGCAACTGGTCGCCAGTTTACGAGGTGTTGCCAGCCTTCCTAATTGGGCTTTAGCTGAATATCAACAAAACCCGTGGCTACGCACGGCCAAATTGGGAGAAAATGGGATTTGGCGCACACTCTATGCAGCCAAACGGAGTGAAGATAGCGATGCAGACTATATGGTAGCGTTTTTAGAACAAGCCCAACAGACATGTTTTCAGCACTTAAAAGGAATCGTTAAAGCGCTCTAAGATACGGCGTAACACCCCCGATCCAAATCCACGGTTTGCCATAAAACGGTATTGTTTTGCATAGGCTTTTTGATCGGTGGGCGCTTGGCCAAATTTCCGTTCCCAGATGTCATAAGCTCGCTCAAACTCCGTTTCTTTTAGGTCAGTCTGTGCCGCTTGAATATGGTTTTCATCTACACCATGTTGACGCAATTCTTGCAATAAGCGATACGTGCCAAATTTATTGGCGCGTCGATTAAGATGACTACGCACAAAGCGCTCATCGGATTGCCAATTTTGTTGCGCAAGCTCATCGAGCAAGCTATCTACCTGATCTGGATCCTCGGCGTGGCGTAATAGCTTGCGCCGTAACTCCACACGAGAATGCTCGCGCCTAGAAAGCAGGTCGATCGCACGGGCTTTCAGTGAGGGACCTGCTTTTTTCGGTGCAGGTGACGGAGTTTGAGCAGAGGTGATTTCCAGCTGCTCAAAGTTCTCGTCATCCTGAAAAAACTCCCAATCAGACATATATTATTTTTCGTCTTCCGCCGCCTTTGTTTCGGGGGTAGAAGCTACTGGGGCTTCTACGGGCTCCAGCAATGTAATGCCATGATGGGCTCGTACTTTATTTTCAATATCACGCGCCATATGAGGATGCTCTTTAAGGTATTCGCGTGCATTGTCTTTGCCTTGGCCAATGCGTGTGCCCTCGTAGCTATACCAAGCACCTGCTTTGTCCACAATACCCGCCTGTACCCCTAGGTCAATGATCTCGCCTTCACGTGAGATGCCGCCCCCATACATAATATCGAATTCAGCCTGTTTAAAAGGTGGGGCCACTTTGTTTTTAACGACTTTAACCCGCGTTTCGTTACCAACCACCTCGTCGCCACGCTTAATTGAACCAATACGGCGAATATCCAAGCGCACAGAAGAGTAAAATTTTAGCGCGTTTCCACCAGTAGTGGTTTCAGGGCTACCAAACATCACCCCAATTTTCATGCGAATTTGGTTGATAAATATCACCATGCAATTAGCACGTTTAATTGTTGCAGTAAGCTTACGCAATGCTTGGCTCATGAGACGAGCTTGCAAGCCCGGTAGCGAATCACCCATATCACCTTCGATTTCGGCTTTGGGGGTTAAAGCGGCTACCGAGTCTACGACAATTAAGTCCACCGAACCGGAACGCACCAGTGCATCTGTAATCTCTAGCGCTTGCTCGCCCGTATCGGGTTGGGAAATAAGCAAATCATTTAAATTTACACCAAGCTTGGCGGCATACTGAACATCTAACGCATGCTCAGCATCCACAAAAGCACATGTACCACCTAGCTTTTGCATCTCTGCGATGACTTCAAGCGTCAGGGTAGTTTTACCTGAGGATTCGGGGCCATAGATTTCAATGACCCGACCCCGAGGTAGACCTCCCACCCCTAAAGCGATGTCTAAACCTAAAGAGCCAGTGGAACAAACTTGAATATCATGCTCAACCTGATTGTCCCCGTAGCGCATGACGGAGCCTTTGCCAAACTGTTTTTCAATTTGAGACAGTGCAGCAGCTAAGGCTTTTTCGCGTTCGGCAGCAATGGCTTTATTGCGCTTATCATCCATGTAAATGTCCTTTAGAGTTAGGGGCATGCCCCATTCCAGTAAAAACCTATTATACTGTATAAATATACAGATATCTACTTTCTATGCCTACATGTTGGCATAGATACGATTCATTTTGCACCCTAAGCTTAGCGCATTTACATTATTTTATCTGTACGCATTATTCACCATAGGTAAAAAGTACCACCCCTTACCCGTCACTTGGCATTTATGCGTACAATGCTTTTTTATTCTTAAATTTTCTTGCAGCATTATGTGGTTTAAAAATTTACGCTTTTTTCGCCTCCATCCTGACTGGGATGCCGAGCACATTGACGACGCTATTGCTAGCCAAACCTTTACTCCCGGTAGTAGCCAAGACCCTGTCAGCATAGGTTGGGCACCCGTACAAGAAAACGCAGATTTAGTACATCGCGTTAATGGGCAAATCCTTCTTTGTGTTAAAGCAGAAAAAAAACTGCTGCCAACCACTGTAGTTAATCAAATTGCTCGTGCCCGCGCCAAAGATAAAGAGGCAGAACAAGGCTATAAAGTAGGCCGCAAGCAAATGAAAGAACTCAAAGAGGATCTTATTACTGAACTTCTGCCACGTGCTTTCAGCATAGAAAGGCTAACTCACATCTGGATCGATCCTGAAAACCGCTGGTTAGCTGTGGATGCTGCCGCTGCTGCGACTGCCGATGAGGTTATGGGCTTATTAGCCAAAACATTTACCCTTTTTCCTGCTTTACCCGTTTATACCGAACTAGCCCCTACCACTGCCATGACTGGCTGGCTCGCTCAAGCCGAGGCCCCCTATCCGTTTAGCATTGATCAAGATGCAGAGCTGCGCGCCAGCGGAGACAGCAGAGCGGTGATTCGTTATGCCCGTCACAGTCTAGACAACGAGGAAATCCGACATCATATTTCTCAAGGTAAACAGTGCACCCGTCTTGCACTGACGTGGGCCGACAAAATCTCTTTTGTACTTAGCGATGGCTTAGAGATCAAACGCTTAGCAGCAACGGATTTATTAACTTCAACACAAGACCCCCATTACGAGGACGAAGCGCAAGCCTTTGATGCGGCTTTTTTCCTCATGTGCAGTGAACTAAATCATTTATTACAAGAGCTACTAAATGCTCTTGGTGGTGAAAAGGCTGGAGCCTAACGATGATATTCGCAGAGGCCATCGACATCTAAAAACACAATATGACGCCCGTCCACCGCTATAAAACCGCGGCTGGACAGGTCATGCAATATGCGCGAAAAATGCTCAGGGGTTAAATTTAATGCTGTCGCAATTTGCGCTTTAGAACAATGCAGCGTCGTTTTCACCCCATTTTTCAAAGGTAAGTCCCCAAGCAGGTAACAAATAACGCGCTGAGTGCCTGAATGCAAATTCGCTGTTAACACATCCCCTAACAACTGATGCAAGCGTTCACTAAGCGTCGCCAATAAATGTCGCATTAAAGCCGGCTGCTGCGCTAAATAACCAAAAAATGCCTCAGCAGTAATCTTTAGCACTCGCACCGACTCCAATGCCAGGGCATCTACGCGATAAACACTGTTCATTAATAGGTAAGCGTCTCCGACACTCTCACCTGCTTTAAGGCAATTGAATACCTTTACCTTGCCTGCTGGTGAACGCATTTGTAATTGCACCTGACCACTATCTATAACATAAAAAGCGTCACAGTGCCCCCCACGCTTAAACAAAAACTGCCCTGAATCAAATTGCAAAAATTCCGACTGAGCAAAAAGCTGTTTTAACGCATCTGGGCTCCAACCTTGAAATAAAGGATGTGCCGCCAACCGTTTAGGTGAAAGTAAAAGCGCTTCAGATATCAAGGACATGATGACCCCTAGTTAAATCAAACGTGAATAGGTAGCTGCTGTCGCCTGAGTCAGGTAGGCATCAAATACCATACTAATGGCGCGTACAAATAATCGTCCCTTAGCAGTGATCTGAATATGATGTGCGTCGGCCTGTATTAAACCCGCTTCCTGATAGGGTGCTAAAACGGCACGTTCTGCGGCAAAATGCTCAGCCACATCCAATTGATAGCGTTGGCTAAGCGAGGCAAAATCCACACGCATGCTACACATTAAAGTCATGATAATTTCAGCACGAAGCTCATCCTCAGCACTCATCACCAACCCTCTAAATGTTGCCAACTGGCCTGCCTCAATGGCTGAGCGATAAGATTTGAGCGAGCGCTGATTCTGTACATGCGTACCACCGACCTTGCCAATTGCCGATACCCCTAGACCAATCAAATCACTTTGTGCTCGTGTCGTATAACCTTGGAAGTTACGATGTAAACTTCCATCTAAGCGAGCTTGGCTCAACTCGTCTTCAGGTAAGGCAAAATGATCTAAACCAATGTACTCATAGCCCGCGTCCAATAAACGCTGGGCCGCCATCAAGAAAATCGCCAATCGTTCATCAGCTGAAGGTAATAAGTCAGCATTAATCAAACGCTGTGCTTTAAAACGCTGTGGTAAATGGGCATAGTTATAAAGAGCAATACGGTCTGGTCGCAAAGATAATAGCGCTTCAACTGTTTGTGCAAACGTCTCTTGTGTTTGATTGGGTAACCCGTAAATCAAGTCCGTATTAATTGACTCAAACCCAGCAGCTCGACTTGCCGCCATGGCCATTTCTACCATTTCTAAGGGTTGAACGCGATTAATCGCTTGCTGAACCTGAGGATGAAAATCTTGCACCCCAAAGCTCGTACGATTAAACCCCAGCTCTGCTAGGTAAGAAAGAGTCTCAGCATTTACCGTACGCGGGTCAATCTCGATACCTAGCTCTGCGCTAGGTTCGAAATGAAACTGCTGCTGAATCCCCTGCATTAGCCGTTTAAGCTCTTCAGCGGGTAAAAAAGTCGGTGTGCCTCCACCCAAGTGCAGCTGTCCTGTTAAACGCTGCTCACCCAAATAAGGCGCTAGCAGCTGTAATTCCTGTAAAACCGTATCAACATAATGGCGCGAACGACTTTGATCCTGAGTAATTATTTTATTACAGGCACAAAAATAACAAAGTGAAGCGCAAAAAGGCAGGTGAACATATAACGAATACGGGGGCGGGCTGACAAATTGCTGACGATGAGTTAAAGCCGTTATATAATGATCCGAGCTAAAGTCGTCTTGAAAGCGATCTGCGGTAGGGTACGAAGTATAACGTGGTCCCGAACGATCAAAACGTCGAATCAACTCCTCTGAAATCTGTACCGTATCAAGAGGTTCGGCTATTTCACCCATCATAAAACTCCAAATGCCTATAAAAAACGATTTTCTGTTTCCTATTATGACGTTTTTTAACTTTCCGCCTCTTGATATAGGTCAAGCCCACTTTTGCTGCCAGCCTCCGCTTTACGCTTTTTTTGTCATTACTCATGACAAACACCGTATGATTGACGTCTAAACTCCACTTTCTTACCGAGAGCCTGATGTACTTGCTCATAATTTTGGCCTTACCCTTTGTTGGCAGCCTAATTTCCTCACTACTTCCCGCCTCTCAACGAAAACTTCACGCTCTGTTGGCGGGTGGGGTCGCCTCTGTCTGCGCTGCCATTACCCTGGCTTACGCCCCTGCGATTTTTCAAGGGCAGGTCATCCAATTTTCCTCAGCGTGGATCCCTGCTCATGGCATCGATTTCACCCTGCGTATGGATGGCTTTGCTTGGCTATTTAGTCTAATTGTGAGCGTAATGGGCGCGCTGATTGCACTGTATGCCCATTATTATTTATCCCCGCAAGACCCTGCCCGACGCTTTTTTGCTTTTTTACAAGCTTTTATGGGCTCCATGTTAGGGGTGGTCATATCCGGCAACCTGATCCAACTTGTGGTATTTTGGGAGCTAACCAGCCTTTCCTCGTTTATGCTCATCGCCTATTGGTACCATCGCCGTGATGCGCGTCGTGGTGCCAGAATGTCTCTGGTAATCACCGGAGGCGGCGGGTTGTGTTTACTTGCTGGGGTGCTTATGCTGGGTCAAGTAGCAGGTAGCTATGATTTAAGCACTGTACTGGCCACACGCGATGTGGTGCAAGCGCACCCATGGTATCCCATTTTGCTGGCGCTAATTGCGCTGGGTGCGCTAACCAAAAGCGCACAATTCCCCTTTCATGTCTGGTTACCACGCGCCATGGCCGCCCCCACTCCGGTCTCAGCCTATTTACACTCTGCCACAATGGTAAAAATGGGGGTGTTTTTACTAGCACGGTTCTGGCCTATTATGGCTGGCACAGCCGCGTGGACATGGGTAATTGGCGGTGCTGGTCTAATCTCTTTAACTCTAGGCGCTTACGTTGCCACCTTTCAGCGGGATATGAAAGGCGTTTTAGCCTACTCCACAATTAGCCATTTGGGCTTAATTACTCTGTTGCTTGGGCTAAGCACACCAATGGCCTTAGTCGCCGCCATTTTCCATATAATTAACCACGCTACTTTTAAAGCCTCTTTATTTATGGCGGCTGGTATTGTGGATCATGAAAGCGGTACACGTAACCTAAACCGCCTTTCTGGCTTACGCCACTATATGCCTATCACGGCTACCCTCGCTGCTGTAGCCGCAGCGTCAATGGCAGGCGTTCCGTTGCTTAACGGATTTATTTCTAAAGAAATGTTCTTTACCGAAACCATGTTTGCCGGCACTGGCAACTGGTTTAGTCAAGCACTTCCTATCGTAGCCGTGATAGCAAGTACTTTTAGTGTGGCTTACTCTTTGCGCTTTATCAGCCAAGTCTTTTTTGGCCCCCCAGCCAAAAATTTGCCTCGCACTCCTCATGAGCCCCCCCGTCTCATGCTCATTCCCAGCGCACTGCTGGTCTTTATCTGTTTAATTGTGGGGATTTTTCCAGCATATACCGTTGGGCCGCTGTTACATACGGCGGTATACTCAATACTAGGAGCACAAACCCCAAACTACAGCCTACATGTTTGGCACGGCTTTAATCTACCCTTACTCATGAGTGTGATCGCCACCCTAGGCGGCATTGGACTCATTTGGCTCTTAAATCGTTATCGCAAAGGTCGTTCAGACCGAGCCCCCTTTATTTACCAAATTAACGGGCGCCGTATTTTTGAATGGCTGATGGGTTGGATTGAAGCCGGAGCAGATGCGGTTATCCACTACACCTATTCCGATCGTTTGCAGCGACAAGTACTTCTTATCATTCTAGCCACGGTGGGCGTAAGCATATGGGCATTACGTTCAGGCAATTGGTTTAATGTGCAGCAGCTCACTACACCCGACCCACTCTTTGCTTTGATGTGGGTAGCAGGAGCCGCCTGTGCAATCGGAGCGGCGTACTATGCCAAATTCCACCGCCCCGCAGCCCTCCTGTTATCTGGTGGCGCTGGCTTAGTCACCAGTCTTAGCTACGCCTGGCTATCCGCTCCTGATCTGGCCTTGACCCAGCTTGCTGTAGAGGTAGTAACCGTTGTCTTAATTTTATTGGGATTGCGCTGGTTACCTAAACGTGTACCACTACCAGATGGTCTAGGAGTTTCTAAGGCGCGAGCTCGCTTTAGGCGCTCTAGAGACGCGGTGGTTGCCGTTCTTGGCGGCAGTGGGATTGCCGCGCTGGTGTTTGCATTACTGAGCCGTCCGCATCCCGAGGGCGTGGCCCCCTTTTTGGTGGAAAAAGCCTTGCCTTTAGGTGGTGGAGCAAACGTCGTCAACGTAATCCTTGTGGATTTCAGGGGCTTTGATACCTTTGGGGAAATTACCGTTCTTGGTGTGGTCGCCCTAAGCGTGTATGCCCTCTTACGACGCTTCCGCCCACCGGTAGAAACAGTCGCCGCCCCTCTTGCGCGTCGTCAAAATCAAAGCGACGCCTTGCAAACAACCTTCGAAGAGCCTGATCCCAACGCCATTTTGCCCGAGGGCATTATGAAACTTCCCGCTGTGCTAGTACGTTTGCTTTTACCTATTGCTGCTCTAATATCAGTCTACTTTTTATTACGCGGCCATAATTTACCCGGTGGTGGCTTTGTGGGCGGCCTGATCATGGCCACAGCGATTATTTTGCAATATATGGTAGGCGGTGTCGTGTGGGTTGAATCTCGCCCCTTAATCCAACCCAAAACATGGATTGCATTAGGTATGCTTACCGCCGGCTCTGCCGCTATGCTAGTTTGGCTTTATGCTAAGCCTTTTTTATCCGCTCAAAGCTGGAACCTAACCGTACCGCTTATAGGTACGATTCACACCTCCAGCGCGCTGTTATTTGATATTGGCGTCTATATGCTAGTTGTGGGTTCAACCGTCTTAATGCTCGTTGCGATTGCTCACCAGTCTTTGCGCTTTTATCGCAAGCTTCCTTCCATCCAAAAAGCCTTACAACAAAAGCAGGAGTCCTGATGGAAATTATCTTATCGTTAGCCATCGGTATTTTAGCCGGATCAGGAATTTGGCTCGTATTACGACCCCGTACTTTTCAATTTATTATGGGCTTATCATTACTGTCCTATGCCGTCAACCTGTTCATTTTCGCCATGGGGCGTATTCATCTTGGTACCCCTCCCGTGATTTCTACGGAGCTAGGAGCAGATCCTAGCTTATATGCAGACCCTTTACCCCAAGCGTTGGTGTTGACTGCTATTGTTATTGGCTTTGCAACAACCGCTTTATTTTTAGTGGTGCTTTTAGCTAACCGTGGCTTTACAGGCACTGACCATGTGGATGGACGCGAGGAACAAGCTTAATGTGGCAGCAACATCTTCCTATTTTTCCTATCGCCATTCCACTGATGACCGCAGCACTTATGCTGCTGCTCAAAGACAAACACCGCCCTTTTAACTTAGCTTTAGGGACCCTGTCTTTAGCCTTGCAGTTTTATGTGGCAATTACCCTGTTAGGCATGGCTGATGGCTCGATTGCGACCAGTTGGCTACATGGCGTAGGAGTCTACCTATTGGGGGACTGGCCCGCTCCTTTTGGTATTGTCGTCGTCGTTGACCGGCTTGCCGCCATGATGCTTGTTCTCACGAACTTACTCGCTGCGGCAACCTGGTGGTATGCAACGGCTCGTTGGGATCGTGCTGGGGTACACTTTCACCCACTTTTCCAACTGCTTATTATGGGGCTAAATGGCGCTTTTTTGACCGGGGATCTTTTTAACCTCTTTGTCTTTTTTGAAGTCTTTTTAGCCGCCTCTTATGGACTAATGTTGCATGGCTCAGGTCGCGACCGCGTGCGCGCTGGTCTACATTATATTGCGGTCAATTTAATTTCCTCATTTTTATTACTTATTGCTATCGCATTAATTTACGGTATTACCGGTACCTTAAACATGGCTGATCTCGCCGTCAAAGCTGGCTATCTGTCCGGTGCTGACCGTTTGGTTTTTGAGGCAGCCGCAGCCATACTAGGTGTTGCTTTTCTGATTAAAGCTGCCGCTTGGCCTTTGAACTATTGGTTAATCGATACCTACGCGAATACCAGCGCACCAGTAGCTGGCATGTTTTCCATCATGACCAAAGTCGGTATTTATGCTTTGCTGCGGATTGGCTCGTTACTATTACCTACCGGCGCGCCAGCTGCTTTTGGTGGAGAATGGATGTTCCCTGTCGGGATTGCTACCTTAGCTTTTGGCTCCTTAGGTATGCTCGCCGCACACCAGCCTGAGCGCATGGCAAGCTATTGCATTATTATTTCCTCCGGTACGCTACTAGCCGCTTTAGGAATGCCTGGGGTGATTTTAACCGGGCCCGCTTTATATTACTTACTAAGCTCCGTTCTAGCTCTGGGCGCATTTTTTATGCTGCTAGAAATGATTGGACGCGTACAGCATTTTGGTTCTGACTTATTAGCTGTAAGTCAAGAGGCCTTTGATCTGGCCGATCCAGAAAGCGAAGATAGTTCCGACGATGTAGTTGGTATTGCCATTCCAGCCGCTATGGTGTTTCTTGGCATGTCTTTTATTGCTTGCGCACTGCTTATTATCGGCCTTCCGCCGCTATCTGGCTTTGTTGCTAAGCTCTCGCTATTATCTGCTGCATTAAAGTCCTCTGGAGCCACCAGTAACGCATGGATTCTTACTGCTACAGTATTGCTGTCCGGCTTTATCGGTATTATGGCATTGTCGCGCACGGGGATTCGACTCTTTTGGAGCTTTAGTGATCTCAATATTCCTCGGCTCCGTTTGAGTGAAGCCTTGCCCGTAGCAGGCCTTATCGTACTTTGCGGTCTCTTAGCCATGCGCGCAGGCCCCATCACCAACTACCTAGAACAAACCGCCGCCTATTTGGATCAACCCAATCAATATATTTCTGCTGTACTGGCGCGTGATCCTATCCGTTCTGTGGGAGTAGAGGCTCCATGAAATACTTACGCTTTACCTTTTTACCCCTACTTTTATTTTTCTTATGGCTCTTGCTTAACGGGTTTTCTACCGCCCACGTCGCGCTCGGTGCAGTTCTAGCCATCGCCTTAAGCGTAGCGGCAATTCCTTTTCGCCCTATACGTGCCACCCTCTCGCATCCTTTTCTAGCCCTGCGTTTATGTTGGCATGTCGCCGTCGATATCGTGAAATCTAACTATGATGTGGGTCGTATTGTCCTCTTTACCCAACGCGCCGAGCCCACCCCTGGTTTTTTACCCATTCCATTAACCTTACGCGATCCACATGGGCTAGCCGCTTTAGCTTGTATTATTACTTATACCCCTGGGACCGTTTGGGCGGGTTTTGATGAAAGTACCCATACATTAACCTTGCATATTCTTGATTTAAAAGACGAGCAGTTTTGGCTGGATACGATTCAGAAACGTTACCAAGGACCTTTAATAGAGATTTTCGAATGAGCATCTATATTTACTGGGCGAGCTTATTTGCACTACTATGCTACACCCTAGGCATGGGAATATCCGCTTACCGCTTACTCACAGGACCAACGGCTGCAGATCGTGTCTTAGCATTAGATACAATGTATAGCAATGGGCTAATGGCGCTACTTGCTCTAGGCTTGCGCTTTGACTCCACCCTCTATTTTGATATTGCTCTTTTAATTGCTTTATTTGGCTTTGTTGGCTCTGCCGCGATGGCTAAATTTTTACTTCGGGCCGAGGTCATCGAACCATGACAACCTTTCCTCTTTGGCTTAACCTGCTTATCGCTTTACTGATCGCACTCAGTGGAATCATCACCTTAGTAGGCACTCTGGGTTTAGTTAAGCTGCGTCATTTTTACTCTCGGATGCACGCCCCCACTCTGGGTAATACCTTAGGCGTTTTCTGTATGCTTGTGGCCTGTGCTCTAGTTGCCAGCTTCAGTACGCAAAAACTCTTAATTTACCCATTAATCATTACAGTGCTTTTAGTCATTACCTCTCCTGTAACGGCCATTTTGCTAATGCGCGCCGCAATTAAACGCGAGCTTCGACAACGCATGGCTGACTATGCTCCTGATGAGCCAGGTCATATGGATATGCCTTTAAAATCCAAAGGGGAGCCCCCATCTCATACATAACTGACTGCAAGTGCTTACTTTAGGTTACGCGTAGCCTTGTTACACTTTAATGATGTTCAACCAGATGGAGTTTTATGATGAAAAAAATTGCTATGGCACTCAGTGCTGCCACACTCGCTTTTGGTTTTGCGACATCCAGTCACGCTCAGCCTATTGATCCTCAGCAAGCCTACCAAGAGGCCATGGCTCAATGTGAGATGCTCAGCGGTGATGCAAAAACGAACTGCCGACGGGATGCGGGTGCAGCGCTACAACAAGCAAAACGCAATCCAAAGCAGCACGTCGATGAACAAACTTTAGCTCGTCATCGCACAGCGCGATGTCAAGCCCTACCAGAGCATTTACGCGAAGACTGCTTGGCGCAAATGACAGGTCAGCATGAAACTCAAGTCTATGGGTCCGTAGAAGGTGGCGGTATTTTACGCCAAACAACAATTACCATACCGGGTGAACCCTATCAGCCAGCACAACCTGCTGTTATTGAGTCCTCTCCGACTCCATCCCCGGTTCAATAACAGGAAAACGTCGTCTAAACCCTGTGCCCCTGCGGGGGCCTGGAAAGACCACGCTAATACGTGTTCCCCTAAAATGCGGGCGGCTAATTAAATTCCAACCTGCTCCGTGTGCCAAAGCGATTTCTCGTACAATAGCTAAACCAAGCCCCGAACCATCGCTTTGGGAGCTATCCGCCCCACGATAAAATGCCTCGAATAACTGGCTTGCTTGATTTAAGCCTATTCCCACTCCGTCATCCTCTACACTTAAAGTAGGGGGGTTCGCACTAACCCGTAACGTAATCCTCTGTTGCGCTTGCGCATAACGTAACGCATTATCAATTAAATTGCCTAAGAGCTCATCTAAAAGCAACGGATCCGCATCAACCCATACTGGCTGCTCAGGAGCAGATAGCTCTAAGCGCAAACCATGCTGATGGGTAGCGGCTAGCCATTCGGCCCCACTAGTGCGTGCCCACTCACATAAATCCAAACGGATAAAGCAGTCTTGGGGGCTCGCCGCAGAGTCCGCACGTGCTAATACCAGTAACTGTTGCCCTAATCGAATCATACGCTCGGTGCTTTGCTTAATGCGTTGAGCCTGTTCACGCAGATCCTCTGGTAACGGTTTGGT
Source organism: Alcaligenaceae bacterium (assembly GCA_012518715.1). Taxonomy (GTDB): domain Bacteria; phylum Pseudomonadota; class Gammaproteobacteria; order Burkholderiales; family Burkholderiaceae_B; genus Paenalcaligenes; species Paenalcaligenes hermetiae. The sequence goes on from JAAYRP010000119.1 coordinate 19,002, forward strand.
GAGCATCAGCTCAGACTCTAAGCGTAAAGCGCTTAGTGGTGTACGTAGCTGATGCGCGGCATGCGCAATAAAGCGCTTTTGCGCGGCAACGCTTTGATCCAGACGCACTAATAACTGGTTAAACTGATCAACCAAAGGCCGTAACTCCGCGGGTAAATCCGCCGCGCTCAATGGTTGGAGCGACTCTGGATCCTGAGTTTGAATATCCTGCCCCAAGCGCTCCACGGCTCGTAGACCGGATTTCAGACCAGCGATTAACACCCAGCCAAAGAGTGCGACCCAAAGCAACTGGCTCAACAGCATGGTCCAAAAAATATCACGTAAGAGCCAATCCTCTAAGTGCATACGACTAGTAAGCACCCATGTCACCGCCAAATCTAACAATACTAATAAGGCGATAGGTGGAAACAAGCGTATCATCAAGTGCCGCGCTAAGCTGTTTTTACGTAAAGAGTTACGAATCTGTTTAACCATAGCGTTTAACGCTGGGAGACTTCGAGCGCATAACCAAAACCACGCACCGTCTGAATCAACACCCCAGTATGCTCTAAGCGCTTACGCAATCGATACACATAAACCTCAACGGCGTTATCACTAAAATCCGTTGAGCGGTCGGATAAGGATTGAATGATTTGCTGTTTCGTGACGACTTTACCGGCACGCTGCATCAGCAGCTCTAATAAAGAGAACTCGCGCACCGATACATTAAGGCGCTGCCCCTCGAACAGTAGCTCTTTATTTTGTGTATCTAAACGCAAAGGCCCTGCCTCGAGAATATGTTGTAACTGGGCTTGATGACGTCGCCCTAAAGCACGGACCCGTGCAGCTAACTCTGCCAGCTCAAAAGGCTTGGTCACATAATCATCCGCCCCCGCATCTAAGCCTGCCACACGATCCTCGAGGGCATCCCGCGCTGTTAAAATCAATACAGGAACCGTATGCCCCGCTGCACGTAATTGACGCAACGCTTCTAACCCACTTAGCTGCGGCAAATTTAAATCCAAAACCAATAAATCAAAACGCTGTTGCTCACATTGCAAAAGCAGCTGATCACCTTGAGTAATCAGCTGCGCTTCATGGCCTTGGGCTTGCATAAAGTCACGCAAAGCGGGACCTAGGACCCGGTCATCTTCAATAATTAGTACTCGCATACTGCGATTTTATACCGAGTCGCTCATTTTAGGGAGCTGGCGTATCAGGGCGCGTCACAAAACCCAAGCGTGTTAGTCCCGAAGCTTTGGTTCGACTCATAACCTGTGCTAATAACTCATAGCGGGTTTCCTGGTCAGCTCGAATCCTTACCTCCGGCTGCGGCGTATCTTGGGCAAAGGGTTGCAACGTCGCAGTTAGGTCTTCTAAGGCAACCTCTTCATTGTCCAAATATAAAAGCCCCTCGGGCGTAATCGCCAAATCCAGGTATTTTTTTTCATTTTCAACAGGTTGTGCGCTGGCCTGCGGTAGCTGTACCGAAATAGAATGCGTCAGCAAGGGGGCCGTGATCAAAAAAATCACTAACAGCACAAGCATCACATCAATCAACGGCACCATGTTAATTTCTGCGTTGGTATGACTCTGTGAGCCCCCCCGATCAAAACTTCCAAACGACATAATGGCCTCTATTTTGTATTGGGTTTACCGTTTCCATCCGACACTTGCTGGCCCGTGGTCAAAAAGGTAAATAAGTCATGAGCAAAAGCATCCAGCTGAGCTAAATACACACGGTTGGTACGCACAAAAGCGTTATAAGCTAATACGGCTGGAATCGCGACGGCCAAGCCTAGACCAGTCATGATCAATGCCTCGCCCACCGGGCCGGCAATACTATTAAGCGCTACCTCGCTAGACAGACCAATATTAATCAACGCGTGATAAACCCCCCACACAGTACCAAACAAACCGACAAAGGGTGCCGTCGACCCAACCGAAGCCAACAAGGTTAACCCATTTTCTAAACGTGCGGTTTCCTCATCGATCACTTTACGCATGATGCGGGTAATAAACGATTCGGTTGAACCTTTTTCCTCTAAGCGCAAAGCTCCATATTTCGCATGATGACTTTGAGCATGAATCGCATGACTAGCCAAATGAGAAAACGGTTCGTTGGCCCCATGTGTTGCGATTTCATTTTTTACCTGCTCTAGGGAGCTAGCTGCCCAAAACTCACGCAAAAACTTTTTAGAACGACGTTTTAAACGTAAAGACATGAAGCCTTTTACTAAAATCAAATACCAGCTTGCGATGGACATGATGACTAGCACCGCAAAAAGGCTTTTACCAACCCAGTCACTTTGAGCGATAAAATGTAGCATGCCCCCCTCTTGTGCTTGCGCTTGTGAAAGCGCCATGGGCGCCGAGCTGGTCTCGGTCAGTTGTTGAGTGGCCTGCTGTAAAGGCTGTTGTAAGTCAGTCGTTGCATCATTGATTTGGGCTAATCCTAACAATAACGCATCAAATAGCTCCTGCATCATGCCTGAGTCCTATAAAACAAAATCAAAAGGAATATCTGCCATGGCTTTATACGCAATGCCATTTTCGGTATAGGGTTTAAATTTTACTTTGCGCACCGCTGTTAAAGCGGCTTGATCCAAACGCTCATGTCCTGATGAGCTTTTTACCCAAACATCCATCACCGTGCCTTGGGGAGAAATCAAAACACGCACGATGACCTTGCCCTGCTCATTTCTACGCTGCGAAGCACGTGGATAAACAGGCCGTGGCGGCGCCCCCAAGTAACTCACTTGCCCAACCACCCGTGGACGATCTGGGTCAACGGCCTTAGCCTGCTGCCCACCTACTGCTTTATCCATCTGGCTACGCTCTGGCGCAGTGGCTGGCTGCGTTTTTTCTGCCACAGGGACATTTGGTTTAGGTTGCGGCTTAGGCTCGGGCTGAGGTTTGGGTTTGGGTTTAGGCTCGGGCTGAGGTTTGGGTTTGGGTTTGGGTTTAGGCTCGGGTTTGGGCTTAGGTTCCGGTTTGGGTTTGGGCTTAGGCTTTTCTACCACTGGCTCAGGAATAACCGGATCCTCTACGACCGGTTCGGGCTCGGGTTCGGGCTCGGGTTCAGGTTCAGGTTCAGGTTCAAATTCGGGCTCTGGCTCAGGCTCCGATTCAAATTCAGGCTCAATCTCCTCTTGAGTAGCTTCTTGAATTTGCTCTGCTAGCTGTTCCGCCGTCACATGCTCTTCGAATTCATTTAAATCAAATAGACTAACGCCTATTACCTCTTCCTGAGCAGGCTCCCCTACCATTTTTGGCGCGGACTGATGCAACATAAATGCAAACACCCCAGCATGCAGACTAACTGCTGCCGTTAAGCCAGTGATTTTTAACCAAAGACGAGAGCGTTCCAACGAATGATGGGAGGGATGTGGCATACCTACGCCTACAAATAGTCATATTTACAGGCGCACTAAAGCACGCCAACCAAAGCGCCATCTTAGCAGTAATGATAATAGTTATCAATACCATTTAACAAATGCTAAGTACTAAGTTGGTCACCAAGAGCGTGCAATGCATCTAAGCCAACAATTTCCTGATCTTGGAGCGGAAGCTGGCGTAAAGGGTATCCGGCAAACCGCTGCTGAATATCGGCTAAATAGGTTTGCTGTCGCTGCAAATGAGACTGCCAAAAAGCCTCGCCCAGCGTAGGAGGTAATACCCGATTAATCACTAGCCCAGCCACTTGCACCCCAATATCCGTTAGCGCCTGTACGGCCCGGTCTGTTTCCAGTACAGGCAATCGCTCTGGGGTAAGAACAAAGACAAAAGCGCTTTGTGTGGCATCATGCAAAATACGGCGGGCCCGATGAAATAAGCGTTGACGCGCTAATAAGGTAGAAGCCAGTTCTTGGCTTTTTGAATCTAAACCAGAGTCGGTGTTTTGGTGCGGATCTGAAAGCACGTGTGCTACATCACGCTGTGGAGTCAAATGAGAAAGCACCTTCGCTAACTGCTCTGAGCGCTGGTTGTGTTTTAATAATCCATCCGTCCAAGCGGCGATAATTTCGGGTAAGCTCAATAAGCGTAAGGTATGTCCTGTGGGCGCTGTATCAAAAATAATCAGATCATATTCGTCTAACCCGGTATCCAATAAGTTTGCCATACGCTCCAAGAGCGCTGCCTCCTGCGCTCCGGGCGATAGGCGGGACAAACGTAAATGACGTTGTAATTCATGGATTTGATCAGGCCCTGCAAAACGACGCATTTGTGCCAGCACCCGATCCAAATACGCATCGACCTCTTTTTCTGGGTCTAATTCTAAAGCGTAAAGATTAGGAGTCAAATGTACAATGGCCGCCCCAATAGAGCGGCCAAACACATCCGCTAAACTATGAGCCGGATCGGTAGAAACCAGTAAAACCCGCTGTGTCTGCGAGGCGCGTAGTGCTAGTGCCGCCGCCACCGTTGTTTTACCGACGCCACCTTTACCGCCAATGAGTAAAACCCGCTGTTGAAATAATGATGATATGTTTAATGACATCAACAGCACCTGAAATGATCTAATGGCGAACGCTCCATGCCCATTCGAAGATGCCAATCATGGAACCGCTGCAATAAAATCGGTTGTAGTTCCAAGGTATACCACGAAGCGGGATTCGGTACGCCCATCATTTCAGAAAAAACCAATAACATAAATAGGTCGTCCTCCTCGCGTTTTGCCCGCGCAATCGCGGCACGATAAGGAGCATTATAGTATTGCGTACCCAATGTATTAGCTTGCTCACACCAATGTTTAAGCCGTGACCAAATCCCGTCCATGATTCTTCCTTAATTCGAAGCGATGAGTTTACGCTTTTCTGAGCGCAGTGCACTCATGCACTCTAATGTCACCAAAATAGCCGCTACCAATACGATCAGATCTAGCCCAAATAAGAACCAGTCTTCTTTAAGATAAAAGCCGTGAAGCTGTATAAGCAGCGCCGCCAAAGTCATCAGCAATAAAAAAGCCAAAGGCACAATAACGTAGGTTGCGGTCACACGCTTACGTACTAGCATGACAGCAATAACCAATAAGGTTAAGCCGGCTAACAGCTGGTTGGTTGTACCAAATAATGGCCAAATCAGTAGCCCACCAGAACCATCAGCACCCCCTGCACCAAAAGCCAGTATCAAGCAGCTCCCAACCGCCAAGAGAGTGGCCGGTAACGGTTTACCTAACCATTTAATATTGTAGATCTCGCCCCACTCTTGGAAAATATAACGCTGTAGGCGTAGACCTGTATCCATAGTGGTGCCAGCAAACAACGCCGCCATCACAGTGAGCATCGTAGCTGCAATCTCTGCGTTAAACCCTAAACCTGCACTCAAAATGGTTGCTCCACCATTAACAAATGCACCCACCCCGCCTTTACCGAAAGCATCATAAACGGCTTGCCAATCTGCCAGTGTAGCAAAACCTGCCGTGGCCGCTACAATCGCCGCCAAAGCAAGAGCACCCTCGCCCACGGCACCAAAGTAGCCAACCAAACGTGCATCGGATTCTTTGTTGAGCTGTTTAGATGTGGTGCCCGAGGCCACTAAACCATGAAAACCAGAAATCGCGCCACACGCAATCGTTACAAATAACAACGGAATCATAGATGGTGTGCCGGCAGGAACCTCGGCATTAATTGCTGGAGCGACAACAGTTGGGTTTGCAATAAACACCGCAACATATAACAACCCAAGCCCAACAAATAACTGCAAGCCATTAATGTAATCCCGTGGTTGCAGGAGCATCCATACCGGCAGCAAGGAGGCAACCGCCGCATAGAAAAACAATAATAAAATCCAAGTGGCGTTAGCGGATAATCCCATCACCTGATCAGGCAGGCTCAAAGGAACGGCAGGACCGATGTAGATTAGAGCATATAAAACAGCTACCCCTACAAAGGACACCAAGCCTAGGTTAGCTTTGGCGCGGTAGATAAGCTGCCCAATAACCAAAGCAACGGCGATGGCCCCCCACACGGGAATAACAGAACCGGGATTATTAATAAGTAACCCAGCAATCACGACACCAAACACCGCGTTGACCATGAGCAAAACCAGAAAGATCACGATCATAAACACAGAGCGTGCCCGTTTACCCACCACATCACCAGTGAGCGCCCCAACGGATTTGGCATTATTACGGATACTGGCCCAAATAGCACCAAAGTCGTGCATACCAGCAAAAAACACAGTCCCGAGGGTTACCCATAAAAATGCCGGTAACCATCCCCAAATAACAGCGATAGCGGGCCCTACAATAGGTGCCGCCCCTGCTACTGAAGTAAAATGATGCCCCCACAACACGTATTTATTGGTCGGCACAAAATCAATACCGTCTTCAAATTCGTGGGCAGGTGTTGGACGAGAGTCGTCAAGTTGGAAGATTTTTTCGGCGATAAAACGCGAATAGAAGATATAGCCTAGAGCCATACCACCCAGCCCTAGTACAACCAATAGGATGGCACTCATGTGTGTCCCCCTTTGTACGTTGTTGAAAGGTGCAGCGGGATGTATTAACGTTAGCTACTTGCTAATTAACGCTACCTTATCTTTATAACAAAGAGGCTGTTGGGTTGAACCTGTGATTATCCCTAAGGTCACACATAAAACCACTAGGCAAAAAAAAAGAACTCAGCGTGATGCTGTCGTTCTTTTTTAGACGAAGATGGTGGGTGTTGACGGGATCGAACCGCCGACCTACGCCTTGTAAGGGCGCCGCTCTACCAGCTGAGCTAAACACCCATCTTTAGTCTGAGGTTGTCACAAAATAAAAAAGGACTTGTATTAAGCCCTGATATACAACAAGTGCTGGTGGGTGTTGACGGGATCGAACCGCCGACCTACGCCTTGTAAGGGCGCCGCTCT
>JAAYRP010000120.1 GCA_012518715.1 Alcaligenaceae bacterium
GTTTGGTGATGCGGATGAGATTGAAAAACTTCGCGTGAATATCGAGCTCCAAAATGATGTGAAAGCGTATTATTTGCATGCCGACCTCAGTCAGCCTGAAACCACGCGCCAGTTTATTCAACAAGCAGCTCAGTTAACAGGTGGTATTGATATTTTAGTGAATAACGCTGGTATCCAGCATACAGACCGCATTGAAAATTTTCCTGTTGACCGCTGGGATCAAATTATCGCCTTAAACCTATCCGCAGTGTTTCACACGACGGCAGCGACTTTACCACATATGCAGAAAAAAGGCTGGGGGCGTGTTATTAATATCGCCTCTACGCATGGTCTTGTGGCTTCAGAAAACAAATCGGCTTATGTGGCTGCTAAGCATGGTGTGGTCGGCTTGACTAAGGTCACTGCTCTAGAGAACGCTGGCTCAGGGATTACATGTAATGCGATTTGCCCAGGGTGGGTCCGCACGCCTTTGGTCGAGGCTCAAATTGAAGCTTTGGCTGCCAAAAATAACTGTGACATAGAAACCGCGGCAAAAGCGCTTCTTGCTGAAAAACAACCCTCCTTGCAGTTTGTGACACCAGCTCAAATAGGAGGGGCGGTGGTCTTTTTGTGTTCAGAGGCCGCTGAGCAGATGACAGGTACAACGATGACGCTGGATGGTGGCTGGACGGCGCGTTAAAACAGGAAGTCAGTATGCTATTTTTATTATCTCCTGCTAAAAAACTGGACTATGATTCGCCAGTGCGTACAACCTTACATACGCAACCGCAATTCATTCCCCAAGCTCAAGCTTTGATTTCAGTCTTACGAGAGCAAACGCCAGAGCAAGTGCAAAAACTAATGAAATTAAGCGATGCGTTAACTACGCTGAATGTACAACGCTATGCGGATTGGTCACCTGAGTTTTCGCTGGATAATGCGCGTCAAGCGATTTTGGCTTTTGATGGGGACGTTTACGAGGGGTTACAAGCGAAAACGCTATCCGATGCACAACTGCAATGGGCGCAGCAACATGTTTTAGTGTTAAGCGGTCTTTATGGAGTGCTACGACCTTTGGATTTAATGCAGCCATATCGGCTAGAGATGGGCACACGGCTTGCTACACCTCAAGGCAAAAATCTCTACGAGTACTGGGGGAGCCAATTAGCGACCTATATCGATCAGCATTTTGCTCAACAGGCTGATCCGAATCCGGTGGTAGTGAATTTGGCATCCAACGAGTATTTCAAAGCGGTGGATACCAAATCATTACGCGCTTCAGTAGTGGAGTGTGTTTTCCAAGATCAAAAGGGCGAGGATTGGAAAATCATCAGCTTTTATGCCAAAAAAGCGCGTGGGCTGATGGTGCGCTATGCCATTGATAACCAAGTGCAACATGTGGAGGAGCTACAGGGGTTTAATAGCGATGGCTATCGTTATACCCCTGAAGTCTCTACAGCGACGAAGTTGGTTTTTCGTCGACCGGAATCGGTTTAAGTAGATCTAGCTGGGTGGGGGTGGGTGGTCCAGAGCTCAATACTAAGCCGCGCATATCTTGTCGGATCAGCTGTGCGGCTTTTATCATTTGTCGTAATGGATAAGCCAGCATCGCAAAATCCCCCTCCGTCTCTAACGAGCCCACTGGTGGTGCATCGGCATTATTTAGCTCACGCTCAATAGCTACCAGCGCCGTTTCTATCCCTGGGGGGATCTCTGTTAATGAGGCCAGCAGCGGGACAGCGGCACTGATTTGGGATGCCAGCACATGGTTCTGGATTAATAAATTATTCAATAAGGCCACATTATATTGGCGGCTAGTTGGCTCATTCATCATGCGATAAAAACCCGAGGCAAAATTACTAAAGGCTACGTGTACATTACGGCGAGCCAGTTGCCATTGGGTATCGGCTTCATTTAAGTCATATTCCAGTTTCGCAAGCGTATCCGGGCTAAGCGCTAGTGCCTGAGCTGCGGAATGGGGCGTGGCGGTTGCTGCATTGTATTGGCGTTGAAGCGCTGCATAGTGCAGCCCGGTTTGTAAATAGTTTTTATTTGCACCTAGAGCTTCGTTAGCAAAATTGCTCATGGAATTGGACTCCCACCATGGCAACACATAACTGCAAATAAGGGCAATCACACTACCAATAATTGTGTCGAGGAGTCTTTCACCAATTACAAAGCTACCCTCGGTATGTAAAAACTGGAACGACACCAAAACAAAAATGGTGTTAAATACCGCGGAGAGCATAAAATTCATCTGGACAAGGCTGTTACCCAAAATATAAGCAAACAGCATAATGACAAAATACACATCCAGATTAGAGGTGAATCGAAACAGGACAAAAGTTAGCGCGCAACCGAGTACTGTGCCGATCAGTCGCCAACTATTGCGTTGTTTGGTTAATGCAAAGCCGGGTTTTAAAATAACTAAAGAGGTCAAAATAATCCAATGGCTGTACGAAGTCATTGCATTTAGGATCTCAATATTCGGTGAGAAATAAGCAACGACAGTGGGGACGGTTAAGCCCAATAACGTGGCACAGCTAACCCGCACAGCATAGCGAAAACTCGAAGAATCCCAACGTAGGTTACTCGTTAGCATGCCTAGGCGAATTTCCTCGCGGGATAAAAAGCGGCTTAACGATTTTTCTAGATATTGATCCAATGGAATATCTGTGCTGGGGCTACGGGTCTGCGCTGCCATATGATCGATGGTTTTTTGGGCATTGCGCAAGCGCCTTAGAACCTGTACTAAAAGTGCATAAATTTCCGGCTCTTCGCGATTGAGTCCACTTCGTTTATAACGCTCTAACTCATATTCCATTGCCCGTAGTTCTGCTTTGACGCTTTGACGCTGTTTGGTTTTACGATGGCGCGATACATTTAGAGCGATATGTCCTACATCTAAGGCCATTTTAAACAAGGCATCGCGCGCAAAAATCATAAAATCGCTGTCCGCCATTCGACGCCGTAAATTGGCATAGTCGGTGTGGGTGGCAACCATCGAATCCAACAAGCTAATCATATTTACAAAAAGGCTGAGCAGCGCGAGACGGTGTGTTTCAGCATAGCCTTTTCCGCCTCGGGGTAATTCGCGTAAAACCATGTCTCGTGCTGCTTGGTGAGCCTCTGTCATATCGGCTTGGATACGGATTAAATCACGATAGTTATCATCCAGATCGGTGTCGGGGTCGTAAAAGCGAGAGCGTCGTACCATGTATTCAGCTGTGGAAAACAAGGCAACGGATAAGGTGCGTCGCTCTTCTCGGTAGAGAAGCACTTGTCTGAATAAACTGCTGAATAAAAAATAAAAAAAGGCGCCGCTACCCGAATACAACGTATGGATGAAGACCTCGTTTGGACTCATAGGAAAGCGTAAGGTCAACGCCATTAATAGCAAGCACGCAAAGCCAATGAGCCCGCCGCGCTTACCAAAAACATTGAGCATGGAATACACAAAGCTCAATATCGGCACAAGTAACCAAATTAGGAGCGGTGAAGAAGAGCTTAGCCCGGTAATAAAGACAGTGAATGTACCTAAAGCTGCCGCGCCCAGCATTTCATTGCTGCGATAGCGCCGTGGCCCACCCGGCTGGTCGACAATGGCTACGCAGAGTGCGCCCATGGAGATCACCACCCCAATATCATACAGCTTAAAAAAGCCACCCAGAATGGTAACAGGGAGCAATACCCCTAATGATTGTCGCAAGCCACCCAGTAAATAATGACTGTAGATAAAACGCTGTAATGGAGGGATGGGCAATAGCATAGAAGTGGATATCTTCCCCGCTTTAAGAGGCGGCGTTTTAGGGCGAGCTAATTTAAAAATACCTAAGGACTAAGTATACCTAGAGACGTAATTTTTAGGGGAGCCAAAGGAATGAAAAAGCCAGTGAGCCATCAGGACCTAAGTCCAAAAGTACAAGGTGTTTTATATCGGCTTGAGGGAAATCCCTGCTTGTGTAAAAGGGGGCTTGGCGTGATTGTATGACTAATCAACTTTTATAAAACGTGTTTATCAACACAACAGGAGACATCCTATGCGTATAAAAAAATGGGTGGTAGGGGCAGCAGCAGGTCTGATTTCATTAA
>JAAYRP010000121.1 GCA_012518715.1 Alcaligenaceae bacterium
ACCTTGATTCGCATGCTGAATCTCTTAGAACGACCCAGCAGTGGACGAGTTTGGTTACAGGATCAGGACATTAGTGCTTTAGCCGAGCCCCAACTACGCCAAGTACGTCAAAAAATTGGGATGGTGTTCCAGCATTTCAATTTGTTGCAGATGCGTACCGTGTTGGATAATGTATGTTTTCCGTTACGGCTAGCGGGACTAACGCGCGCGCAACAAAAAGCACGGGCATTAGAGGTGTTAGAGCTTGTGGGGTTGCAAGATCATGTGCATAAATACCCACGCCAGCTTTCTGGTGGGCAACAGCAGCGTGTAGGGATTGCGCGAGCATTAGCGAATCACCCTCAGCTACTGCTTTGCGATGAGGCTACTTCAGCTTTAGACCCTGAAACGACGCAGTCTATTTTGCGATTACTGTCACAAATCAACCAGGATTTAGGGCTAACGATCGTGCTAATTACGCATAGTATGGATGTGATTCGACGCATTTGTGATCGGGTGGCGGTGATTGATGCGGGGAAGCTTGTGGAGCAGGGAGAGGTATTAGATGTGTTCCTACATCCACAACATGTGGTCACCCAGTCTTTGCTGTCTGAAAGTGGGGTAGAGGCCGAAGGGTGGCAGGATATGGCGGCCGAAGTGCAAGGGCGGTTATTGCGTTTGAGTTTTACCGGCTCATCGACAGCGACTCCCTTATTAAGTCAAATTAGTCGTGATTACCAGCTAGATTTAAGCATTTTGCAGGGAGCAGTCAGTCGTATTAAAGATGTGCCTTATGGGCAGTTAGTTGTAGCGGCTAACGGTGATTTATCCCGATGGTCACAGGTTGAAACCCTATTAGCCCAACAAGGCGTTGATTGCGAGGTATTACGTCCATGAGCTTTGATAATCTTGATTGGCCCCTAATTCTTGAAGCCACCCTTGATACGTTGTTGATGACAGGGTTTTCGCTCCTGTTTACGGTTTTAATTGGTCTGCCCTTAGGTGTGATTTTGTTTCTTACTGCCAAAGGGCAGCTTTTAGAAAACCGGGTTACGTATCAGTCATTATCATTGGTTGTGAATGTCTTACGCTCGGTGCCATTTTTAATTTTATTGATCGTGATGATTCCGTTAACGCGTGTTTTAGCCGGAACGTCTCTAGGTGTACAAGGCTCAATCCCCCCTTTGGTTGCAAGTGCGGCGCCTTTTTTTGCGCGCTTGGTAGAAAATGTACTGCGTGAGCTTGATCCAGGCGTTTCTGAAGCTTGTCGCGCGATGGGGGCTAATTCACGGCAAACCGTACTCATGGCTTTATTGCCAGAGGCGACAACAGGGATTTTAGCTGCAATTGTGGTCACGGCAATTACCCTAGTAGGCTATTCGGCGATGTCGGGCGTTATCGGTGGTGGGGGCTTGGGGGATCTTGCGCTACGCTTTGGCTATCAGCGTTACCAAAGCGATGTGATGTTAGTTACTGTGTTGATCTTAGTTGTTTTAGTGCAATTGCTTCAAATGTTTGGTGATAAGCTAGCTGCTATGATTCATAGTAAGACACAATAATTCATTCGATTTACTTTTAGGAGCACCATTCATGAAAAAATTGATTCCCGCTTTTGCCCTATCGCTGGCTGCGTTAGCGGTTGGTTCAGCCCATGCGGGTAAACTGACTGTGGCAGCCACCCCCGTACCACATGCGGAGCTGCTCGAGTTTGTGAAGCCGACGCTTGCTGAACAAGGGGTAGAGCTTGATATTAAGGTGTTTACCGACTATGTACAGCCAAATGTTCAGGTAGCTGATGGGCATTTGGATGTGAACTTTTTCCAGCACAAACCTTATTTAGATACTTTTAATAAAGAACATAAAACCGAGTTGGTCTCTATTGGCTTGGTGCATGTAGAGCCCTTTGGTGCTTATTCGAAAAAAATCAAAGCGCTATCTGAATTAAAAGACGGGGCTTTGGTGGCATTGCCTAATGATCCTTCTAATGGTGCTCGTGCTTTATTATTATTACAACAGCAAGGGCTGATTGAGCTAAAAGACCCTGAGAATATTTTAGCTACCTCGCGGGATATTGTAAAAAATCCCAAAAAGCTCAAATTTAAAGAGCTAGAGGCAGCTACTTTGCCGCGCGTACTAGCAGATGTGGATTTGGCGTTGATTAATACCAACTATGCGTTAGAAGCGGGATTAAATCCATTAAATGATGCCCTATTTATCGAGGGTGCTGATTCGCCTTATGCCAACATTGTGGCCACCACAGCGGATAAAGTGGATAATGAGGATGTGAAAAAGCTCATGCAGGCATTGCATTCTGATGCGGTGCGTCAGCAGATTACAGAGCAGTACAAAGGCGCAATTGTGCCGGCATTCTAAGTAGCCAATCATAGTAAAAAAGCCATCGTAATGAACTGACCCCCATTAGTTGGACGGTTTAATTTACTGGGTAGTTAAGGACTGAATTCGGTATTGCACCGGACTCAGTCCTTTTAGTTTTAGTTTAATCCGTTCGTGATTGTAGTAGTCAATATATTCATGAATGGCGTTTTTAAGCTGTTCTACTGAT
>JAAYRP010000122.1 GCA_012518715.1 Alcaligenaceae bacterium
GGGCTTGATTATCGGTGACTAGGTCATGAATGCTCAGCATGGAAGTTGCCTTCGGCAGAGGTAGTGAGAAGCTGATGGATGACCGCCGGATTAGTTTCCGTTTCTAGCTGATAGCGTAGGTCGTTATCGGACATGAGACGCGCAATTTCAGCCAGGAGGTCTAAGTGGATTTGTGTTGCATGCTCTGGCACTAATAAAAAGAAAAGCAAACGGGCGCTACGACCATCGCTGGCATCAAACCGGATGGGCTCTGCCAGGCGCATAAATGCACCAATAGGATCCTTGAGGTCTTTGATACGACCATGTGGCACGGCTACTTCGTGGCCAAGTGCGGTAGATCCAAGGCGTTCACGGGCAATAAGACTTTGAAAAATTGCCGTACGCGCAATACCGTGATGGTTTTCAAATAGCAGGCCAGCTTGCTCAAAAGCCCGTTTTTTACTGGTGACTGCAATATCCAAGACGATATTAGAAGGGGGTAAGATACGTGACAGTAAGTTCATGGCTGCCATTATAGGGCGGTTAGATAAAAGCAATATACTGACATTTAATACGAAGTCAGAGAAATAATAAAGCCCCGTGCTATGGAGCAGCGGGGCTATTGATAGTATCAGTGTATCACTTGAGTGAAAAGAGTAAGTGCTAACCCGTTAGGCCAGAGAGGCTTCCATGCGCTTATGTGGTTGGTGGGCATGGTTTGTGGTTTTAGCTTTGTGTTTGATGACCTGACGCTCGACTTTGTCGGCGAGAACGTCAATGGCAGCATACAGGGTGTCTTCGGAGTTAGAGCAGTGAATATCTTTGCCGGCAACCCGCAGTGTGATTTCTGCAGTATGTTTAAGGCGTTCGATAGATAGTATGACCTGAGCTTCGATGACCGAGTCAAAATGTTTATCCAATCGTCCGATTTTATTGTGAACGTAGTCGTGGATAGCGGGGGTGACTTCGAGGTTGCGACCAGTAATATGCAGGTTCATAGTATCTCCTGTGTGTAAACAAAACAACGCATACAAGCAATGAAAAGCGTGGTGATGGGCCTCCTTTTTGTTAACGACACAGTTTCAGTATACCGAAAAGCCAAAAGAAATCTATGCGTAATATCAACACCTGTTTTTATTTTATAGGTGTATTACATTTTAAAGTTTTTACCAAGATAGACTTGGCGTACCGCCTCGTTGTGAATAATTTCATTAGGATGTCCACTGGTTAGTACAGAACCATCGCTAATGATATAGGCGCGATCACAGATTCCAAGGGTTTCTCGTACGTTGTGATCGGTAATGAGTACGCCGATTTGGCGTGATTTTAAAAACTGCACAATACGCTGGATTTCAATGACTGCGATGGGGTCCACACCAGCAAAAGGCTCATCTAACAGGATAAAGCGTGGGTTGGTGGCTAAAGCCCGCGCAATTTCGACCCGTCGTCGCTCTCCACCGGATAAGGACACGGCCGTATTATGGCGAATATGTTGGATTTGTAGCTCTTCGATAAGGTGATCGAGCTGTTCCTGGATGGCCACTTTGCTTAGACGCTTGCCCTGAGCATCGCGCTGCAGTTCCAGTACAGCGCGGATATTGTTCTCTACGTTCAGCCGCCTGAATACCGAGGCGTCTTGGGGCAGGTAAGACAAACCCATTTGGGCACGCTGGTGCATTGGCATCGCTGTGATGTCATGACCGTCAATTTCAATGCGTCCCGAATCGACCGGTACAATACCAACAATCATGTAAAAGCTTGTGGTTTTACCCGCACCATTTGGTCCGAGTAATCCTACGACCTCGCCACTTTCAACAAGTAGGCTGACATCTTTAACAACGGTGCGTTTACCATAGGTTTTACGTAAGCCTACTGCACGTAAGCTACCAGGGGATAGAGAGTTCGGCATAAGGGATTATTGGGATTTTTGTTTACATTCAGCGATGGCACGGTCAATTTGAGCGCGTGGTCGTGCCACGGAACGTACGCGCTGATTGGCCGAGGAGTGGCCACCGATTGCTTGATAGGTATCTGTTTTTTTATTGTAAATAATGCGCTCGCCCTGAATACTATCAATGACTTTGCCACAAATTGAGCGTGTTAATACGGCTTGACCGATAAGAGTGAGTTGCTCTGAGGCACTGTGGTATTCGGCACGGGTGCTTTGACCTTTGATGATCTCGTACTTTTCAGGGGTTTCTTGGCGTACTAATACACGTGGGCTTTGTTGTACAGTAGCGATCGCGTGTTGCGAGCCATCGGCTTGCTCATTAACCGTCACGCGATCAGCATGCAAGTTTAGATTGCCACGCGTAAGAATCACGTTGCCATTAAAGATACTTTGGCGTTTGATATCATCATAGTCTAGCGTGTCTGAAAGAATCACGGTATCCGGCTCGGCGGGTTGGGCGAGCACCGATACAGGAAAAACACTAAGCAAAATAGATAAAAGCAAAAAAAGAATTTTCATGGGGCAGGCGGGGGTTGAGCAGGGGTCAAGGTGACCTGTGCATTGCGGTGGACTTGGAGTTGGCGAGAAGTATTGTCATATTCCACACCAATACCTTGTAAGGTGTTCGGCCCATTGATAATAACAGCGGGACGATCGGTTGTGATTTTATCCTCATCGACGTAGATCGTTAATTGGTCGCTACGTATAGAGAAGCGATCACCTTTTGTATCAGGCTGACGATGCACATACGCATTGCCTATCATTTGAATACGTTGACCGGCCTCATCCATGATGGCGAGATCGGCAGTAGCCGTGGTTAGTGGGTTTTGTTTTTGTTTGACAAGAGCGGTTGCTGCATCAACATGATACGAGTCATCGTCAGGGTAGTGCTGCATAAAGCGGCCCTCTAAACGGTTGACGGCAATACCTTGTTCATCGGTGCGTAACATAACAAAATCGTTGGCCCAGCTATCCGGCTCATGGGTGTAGCGTCGCGGGGGGTCGAGTTCAACCGTGGAGTGCGTGTAGTGCGCCGCCCACCAAGTGCCCGCAAC
>JAAYRP010000123.1 GCA_012518715.1 Alcaligenaceae bacterium
CCACCTCGATCATTTGCGCAAAATTGTCGTCTCGACGCTTACCGCCCCCCATGTTGCCTGGGTTAATACGATATTTAGATAGTGCTTGAGCACACTCTGGGTATTCCGTTAGCAGTTTATGCCCGTTATAGTGAAAATCACCTACAAGTGGCACATCTATATGCATGCGGTCTAGCTGCTCGCGAATAGCTGGTACCTCTTTGGCTGCAGCAGGCGTATTCACCGTAATACGCACCAGCTCTGAGCCAGCCTGAGCTAAATCCTTAACTTGCAATGCCGTTTCAATGGCATTCTCCGTATCAGTATTGGTCATGGACTGTACCACTACTGGGGCTCCGCCTCCTACCAATACATGATTGGCTCCCCAATTAACCTTGACACAGCGAGTTTGACGGCGCTCTGCCGCGCCGACGGGTAGTGCTGGGCGATCTGAAGTCGCAAAATCAAATAAATCAATCATGACTGAAATTCTTTAAGCCAATCAAATACCAACCAATTTTCAGGAATCCAACCTTGGTCTAAAGCATAAAACAAGGCGATCAGTAACAGCAAGGCGATAATAAGCCACCACCCCCAAGCCCGCTGTGTGGGCTCAGTGTATAACAACATATCTGCACCATCCCATTGCTTCTTTTTCTGTCTAATATTGTGTGTTGCAGTTACACCTGTTTGCTCCTCTAGCATCCCCAACAATAAACTCTCATCAGCCCCTAAAAGTCGAGCATAGCTTTTTACCATCCAACGCAATGGCATCCCACTGGGCAAAGCTTGCCAGTCCTCTTTTTCTAAAGCCTCTAGCTGCAAAGCTGAATATTTAATTCGTATAGAAACGTCGTGATAGCTTAAACCTTGAGCCTGACGTAATTCTGCAATAAAAGGCCCTAACGATTGAGAGGTAAGCTCTAACTCTGGGCTAGAGACAGGTGAGTTCATGCTCGCTCCGGTTGAATTAAGATGGTTCCTTGATTAGGCAAGCGCTCACGAATACGGGTACGATCACGAATATCCCCAGCGAGCTGACCACAAGCTGCATCAATATCATCCCCTCGGGTTTTACGTATAGTGGTCACCACCCCACCGTCTTGGAGACGTTGTGCAAAATCACGGACCACAGCCTGCGGCGAACGCTTTAGCCCCGACTGTGGAAATGGATTAAAAGGTATTAGATTGAATTTGCAGCTGACTTGTTTAGCAATGTCTAAGAGCTGCTGCGCATGCTCAGGCTGATCATTAATACCATCCAGCATAATGTATTCAAAAGTAATAAAATCTCGCGGCGCATACTGCAGATAGTTATTACACGATGCAATGAGCTCACGTAATGGGTGCTTACGATTAAGCGGTACTAGCTTGTCACGCAAGGCATCATTAGGCGCATGTAGAGAGACCGCCAACGCAACAGGACAGTCTTGAGCTAAGCGATCCATAAACGGCACTACCCCAGATGTCGATACGGTAACACGACGCCGAGACAAGCCATAGGCATTATCATCAAGCATCAGTTGCAGCGCAATTAACACCTGATCGTAATTAAGCAGCGGCTCGCCCATCCCCATAAACACTACATTTGTCACATAGCGATCATCCACCACAGGCTGCGGCTGTGCTCCTACTCGTGCAGCGGTGGGGTCTTGGCGTAACTGGTCTCGCGCAAACCAAAGTTGCCCAATAATTTCAGCCGCACTTAAATTACGATTAAAGCCTTGGTAGCCAGTAGAGCAAAAAGGACAAGCCACGGTGCACCCTGCTTGGCTAGAAATACACAACGTGCCACGATCATCCTCGGGAATATAAACGGCCTCCACGGCATTATTTTGCCCTACATCAAATAACCATTTACGCGTGCCATCCGCAGAGCGCTGTTCAATTTGTTTAGTCGGAGCACAAATCGAACAATGCTCTGCCAACTGCTGGCGAAACACGCGCGCCAAATCCGTCATTTGCTCAAAATCATTAACCCCACGCTGATGAATCCAGCGTTGAAGCTGCTTGGCACGAAACGGCTTGTTCCCCCATTGGGCCACCAGTTCTACCAATTGTTCGAGCGTATGCCCTATGATATTTGTACGAGTTTCTGACATAATGATTTGACGAGCGTGTTAAGCAGTTAATTAACGGCTGTGGATTTCAGTTTCAGCAAAGAAATAAGCTATCTCAACAGCAGCGGTTTCAGGAGCATCCGAACCGTGTACCGCGTTAGCATCAATGCTTTCGGCGAAATCAGCACGGATGGTGCCGGGAGCGGCTTCTTTGGGGTTGGTTGCACCCATGAGCTCACGGTTTTTAGCAATGGCATTTTCGCCTTCTAAGACCTGTACGAACACAGGACCGGAAATCATGAACTCAACTAAATCATTAAAGAAAGGACGCTCTTTGTGTACAGCGTAAAAGCCTTCGGCCTCGGCGCGGGAGAGTTGTACCAAACGGGCAGCTACGACTTTTAAGCCGGCGGCTTCAAAGCGAGCTACGATTTGACCAATTGCGTTTTTTGCAACAGCATCAGGTTTAATAATAGATAGGGTGCGTTCAATAGCCATGTAAAATCCCAGTATAAACAAAAATAAGGTCGTTATTGCCTAGACAACGACGACATTGACAAAGAAAATGTTGTTTTTACCAACAAAAACAATCACTTTTGATCTTTTTAAGATAGCGAAGTATTTTAACATGCCCACAGCGTCATGCTGCATCTTAAAATAACGCTTTTAAACTTATTCTTTTTAACAGCCGATTTTGGGGGCAATACCCCACAGGTCTGGCCTAATATCGCAACACAATGACCAACTCTTCCAATACATCTCTACTTGATCAGCTTGCTAAAAGCTTTGAACCCAAAGACATTGAAGGCCCTCGTTATGCCCAATGGGAGCAGGCCGGTTTATTCCGTAGTGGTCAACATGTCCATACCACCAACGATAACGCACCTACTTTTGTGATCCAGTGCCCCCCACCTAACGTGACGGGTACCTTACATATGGGGCATGCATTTAACCAAACCATCATGGACGGCTTGGCTCGATATCATCGCATGAAAGGCTATGATACGGCGTTTATCCCAGGCACGGACCACGCCGGTATCGCCACGCAAATCGTCGTTGAGCGTCAGCTGGATGAGGAAAATATCTCCCGTCATGATTTAGGCCGCGAAAAATTTGTAGAGAAGGTCTGGGAGTGGAAAGAGCAATCCGGCAATGCAATTACAAAGCAAATTCGTCGCTTGGGAGCTTCGTGTGACTGGGAGCGCGAATACTTCACGATGGACGAAAACCTCACTCGTGGTGTAGCAGAAACCTTTGTACGCTTATATGAGCAAGGCCTAATCTACCGTGGTAAGCGTTTGGTCAACTGGGATCCTGTGCTAGGCACAGCGGTGTCTGATCTAGAAGTAGAAAGCGTCGAGGAACAAGGCCATTTATGGGAAATTCGCTATCCACTGACTCAGCCTACCAATGATTTAACGCATCTCGTTGTGGCCACCACCCGCCCTGAAACCATGCTAGGTGACGTAGCAGTCATGGTCCACCCCGACGATGAACGTTACCAGCATCTCATTGGTCAAACGGTTACCTTGCCTTTGGTCGGTCGCGAAATCCCAATCATTGCGGACGACTACGTTGATAAATCCTTTGGGACCGGTGTGGTTAAAGTCACACCTGCCCATGACTTTAATGACTACGCCGTGGGCGAACGTCATGGCTTAGACAAAATCAGCATCCTAACTCTCGATGCCAAAATCAACGAAAACGCCCCAGAAAAATATCAAGGCCTAGACCGCTTTGAAGCACGCAAACAAATTGTTGCTGACCTAGAGGCTATCGATGCCCTCCAAGCTATTAAGCCTCACACGCTGATGGTACCCCGTGGCGATCGCACCAATACCGTTATTGAGCCTATGCTCACCGATCAGTGGTTCGTCGCTATGAGTAAGCCCGCTCCCGCCGACTCTTTACACCCAGGTAAAAGCATTACCGAAGTCGCTCTCGAAGTCGTTGCAAACGGACAAATTAAATTCGTTCCAGAAAACTGGACCAATACTTACAACCAATGGCTCAACAATATCCAAGACTGGTGCATTTCACGCCAACTCTGGTGGGGGCATCAGATCCCCGCTTGGTACTCTGAAGACGGCGAAATTATTGTGGCGCGTGATGAAAACGAGGCCAAGCAAAAAGCGGCTGCCGCGGGGATCCAAGGTGAGCTACGCCGTGACGAAGACGTCTTAGACACCTGGTTTTCATCTGCACTCGTTCCATTTACTGACCTAGGCTGGCCAGAGCAAACTCCCGACCTGGCGAAATACTTGCCCTCCAGTGTTCTCGTCACCGGTTTTGATATTATTTTCTTCTGGGTAGCTCGTATGGTCATGATGAGCATGCACATGACCGGGCAGGTGCCTTTCCACACCGTCTATGTACATGGCCTTGTCTGTGATATGGAAGGCAAAAAAATGAGTAAATCCCGTGGCAATACCATTGACCCCGTGGACCTCATTGATGGTATTGACGTGGAAAGCCTTGTCAAAAAACGCACCTTTGGCTTAATGAACCCTAAACAAGCCGACAGCATTGCCAAGCGCACCCGCAAAGACTTCCCCGATGGAGTTCCAGCTTATGGCACAGACGCCTTGCGTTTCACCATGGCCGCCTATGCAACGTTAGGGCGCAACATTAACTTTGATCTGAAGCGGTGCGAGGGGTATCGCAACTTTAATAATAAGCTTTGGAATGCCACTCGCTTTGTGCTGATGAACACCGAAGCACAAGAGCCTTTTATGCAGTTTTGTGCGTTAACCGAGTACTCGACTGTAGATAAATGGATTCGCAGCCAATTACAACGCCTCATCCAAACCGTAGAGCGCAATTTTGCCGAGTACCGTTTTGATAACATCGCCAATGCCATTTACCACTTTGTATGGGATGAATATTGCGACTGGTACTTAGAAATGGCCAAGGTACAAATCCAACAAGGCAACCCTGCACAAAAACTGGCCACACAACGTACGCTAATCGAAGTACTAGAAACCGTACTACGTCTCGCGCACCCTATTATTCCGTATATTACCGAAGAGCTCTGGCAAAAAGTTTCACTGGTCGCGGCTAAACGCACTGCCGAGGAAAACCTCAGTATTAGCGTACAGCCCTACCCTGAGCCTAACCCAAGCTTGATCGATGAAAAAGCGGAAAAGCAGGTTGCCGAACTTAAAGCTCAAGTCGATGCTATCCGTGCTTTACGTAGTGAAATGGGCTTATCTCCATCAGAGCGTGTACCGCTATTTGCTCAAGGGGATGCCACTATGCTCGAACAAAATCGTCCATACCTCATGGCGCTAGCCAAGATGTCCGAGGTCGAGCTTCATGAGCAGCTTCCCGATCTGGGCGCCCCTGTTCAAGTCGTCGGAACCACACAACTTATGCTCCATGTGGAAATCGATGTAGAAGCCGAAACCGCTCGTTTGAATAAAGAAATCGAACGTTTAAATAATGAGATAGCCAAAGCCAACGGCAAGCTAAGCAATCCAAACTTTGTTGAGCGCGCTCCCGCTGCAGTCGTAGAGCAAGAACGAGAGCGCTTAGCCAGCTTCACGCAAACGCTATCCAAAGTTCAAGAGCAATTAGCTAGACTTAAATAGCGTCCTTTGTACCAAGCAAAAAAGCCCCAACGGGGCTTTTTTGCTTGCCAACTACGTATCCATGCAAAGCGCTCTATCCATTTACTATAAACTGAGCAAATATTGCTCATCTTTTTTATCCAACAGCCCTTTGGCACGTGCTTGTTCAATTAAGTCAGGACGCCGTTGTGCGGTGATACGTAACGACTGCTCGCGACGCCATTGAGCAATAAGTCGGTGATTGCCAGACTTTAGTACAGCAGGAATAGACTGCCCTTTATAGATCTCTGGGCGCGTATAATGGGGGCTATCTAACAATCCATCTAAGCCTACATGAAAAGAGTCACAAACCGCTGATTGCTGATCATTCAAAACACCAGGCAATAAGCGAATCACAGCATCCATGACCGCCAAGGCCGCAATCTCCCCACCAGACAAGACAAAATCACCGATGGAAATCTCATGCGTGACCCGTGCATCAATAAATCGCTGGTCAATGCCTTCGTATCGACCACAAACAATCACCGCACCATCTGTACTAGCCCACTGCTGAGCTAGCGCTTGATCAAAGCGCTCGCCGGTTGGGCTCATTAGAATAACGGGGCTGTCTGTCATCCCCTGCTGCTGCCGCGCTGCCAACGCCTCGTCCACAGCTGCCTCTAAGGGCTCTGCCAACATTACCATACCAGGGCCACCCCCATACGGGCGATCGTCTACTGTACGGTGCACATCATGGGTATAAGTGCGAGGATTCCAAAAATGCAAATCCCAAATACCCTGGTGACGGGCACGGGCATTGACACCATTATCAGTTAATGGCGTAAACATCTCTGGAAAAAGTGTGACGACATCAAAACGCATATTGGCTAATCCAACGGCCATGTGGTATGAATTTGCTTCGTTTTGATATCAACGTGATGGACATAAGCGTCCACAAAAGGAATGAGCTCGACAATAGGTCGTTTCTTTGCATCAAGCTGCGCGATAAACTGGGCCTGATCGTTTAGGGTGCCGGTATGCACTTCGAGAACGGCGTGAGCTCCGTTATCGAAAACATGCTCGACTTTACCTACCAACACGGACTGGCCATTGCGGTCGCCATACAACAGGCAGCCAATCAAATCGACCCAGTAATGTTCGTCTTCATCTACTGACGGAAAGTCAGCTCGCGAAACCCAAACCGTATGCGCTTTGAGTTTTTCGGCTTGATCACGGTCATCAAACCCCTGAAACTGTGCAATAACAGTAGCACTATGAGGACGGGATCTAACCACCGTATATAGCTGCGCCGAAGCAGTATCCAAATGGCCCGCCTTGTTGGGAGGTACGGGCTTTTGGAGCCACCATCTTTTAGCAGAAAGCAAAACCTCCGCATCGGCAGAATAAGGATGCACCTTTATCCAACCTTTTACCCCATAAGCAGATATCACACGCCCTACTTCAACCAAATCCGTAGGTACTGTTGAGTCAACCTGATTAAAAGGCATAGCGAAGTTTTAATTCCTGTAATTAAGCAGCAGCTTGAGCTTTAGTGTACTCTTTAACTAGACGAGCCACAGCAGGTGAAACCTGTGCGCCGTTATCTACCCAGTATTGGACACGGTCTAGTTGAAGACGTAGGTTTTCTTGGCCTTCGCCACCTACGGGATTGTAGAAACCTAAACGCTCAATGAAGCGACCATCGCGACGATCGCTAGAGTTGGCGGCGACTACAGTGTAAAACGGACGTTTCTTAGAGCCACCACGGGCTAGGCGAATTACCACCATTGATAATCCCTTCCTGTTAAAAAAGTGTAAAACCAAAGATTCTACCACTAAGCTGGGCCTAGCGGAAACTGCATGCGTATTTTACACGTTTTACGCAACAAATACGCAACAAATTTTAGAATCAGCGAATAAAACCGAATCAGCGACGACGTACGTAGTGGATAAGGGTATCGCCCTGCTCATGCTGAGCAAGTAACGTATTCCCCGTCTGATCGGTAAAAGCCTGAAAATCCCCTTTTGCATGTGGGTCAGTGGTAATAACTTTTACCACTTGACCACTTTGCAATTGAGCGAGGGCTTTTTTTGTGCGTAATATCGGCAAAGGACAAGTTAGCCCACTTGCGTCGACTTCGGAATCAAAAGCGATAGGCTCAGTCATTGTTACCCCTAGTTGAGTTTGGACTCTACCCACGCTTGAACAGATTGCAAGGCTGAGTCCAAAGCGGCCTCATCGGTGCCGCCCCCCATGGCCATATCAGGACGGCCGCCCCCCTTGCCACCGACTTGACTGGCGACCATACCTACCAAGTCACCCGCTTTGATCTGAGTGTGGAGATCAGGGGTTACCCCGGCAACCAAACTAATTTTACCGTCTTTTGTTGTCGCCAACACCACTACCGCCGATTTCAGCTTGTCTTTAAGCTGATCCACAGTGGTACGTAAAGATTTGGGGTCCGCACCAGCCAAAACGGTAGCTAATAATTTTACACCATTCGGCAATGCCATAGCTTGCCCCGCCAAATCCTGTCCTGCCGAAGCTGCAAGCTTATCTTTGAGCTGATCGCGCTCACGCTCTAGCTCGCGCAGCTGGTTTTGGAGCAGCACGATACGATCGGCTAATTTTTCGGGCTGGGTACGTAAAGCGGCGGCTGCTTGGTGCAAAGTATGTTCAGTTTGTTGGGCCCACGCCAGTGCATTTTCACCTGTGATGGCCTCGATACGACGTACACCGGCCGCCACGCCGCCCTCGGAGATGATTTTAAATAAGCCTATATCCCCCGTGCGCTGTACATGGGTCCCCCCGCACAGTTCACGTGAAAAGCCAATATCCAAGACACGAACCTCATCGCCGTATTTTTCACCAAATAGCGCTACCGCCCCACCGCTGACTGCCTCATCATAAGACATTAATTGCGCCACCACGGCTTGGTTAGCCAAAACCTCAGCATTGACAATGGCTTCTACCTGAGCAATTTGCTCTGGGGTTACCGCCGCGTCATGGGCAAAGTCAAACCGTGTCTTATCCGCATCTACAAGTGAACCCCGTTGCTGCACATGCCCGCCCAGCACTTCGCGCAAAGCCTTGTGCATTAAGTGTGTCGCAGAGTGGTTACGGATGGTATTCTGACGATGTGTGGCATCAACACTGGCCTGTAGCGTTTGCCCTAAAGCTAATGAGCCCGACTGCAACACGCCATGGTGCCCAAAAACCTGAGGCTGAATTTTCTGTGTGTCTTCGACCAAAAACACCGTACTCTCTGTCGCAAGCGTACCTTTATCACCCACCTGGCCACCGGCCTCTGCATAGAAAGGGGTTGCGTCTAAGACAACAATAGCCTCTTGCCCTGCCTGAATACTGTCGACTGCGGTACCATCTACGTATAACGCCGTCACCGTCGCAGTTAGGTTAAGGTGCTCATACCCTTCGAAACGGGTTTCCACCCCATCATAACGCAGATCTGCAGCAGCTTTAAATTTACCAGAAGCACGGGCCATTTCGCGTTGCCGCTGCATGGCGGACTCAAAACCGGCTAAGTCCACACCGACCGCACGCTCACGACAAATATCAGCGGTTAAATCAACCGGAAAACCATAAGTATCGTATAGAGTAAACAGAGTTTGCCCGTCTAAATCCTGCCCGGCAGGTAGCTCAGCAAGCGCCGCCTCGAGAATTTTCATGCCATGCTCAAGCGTTTCGCTAAAGCGCTCTTCCTCTTGCTTAAGCACTTGCTCAATACGGCTTTGCTGTTGCACCAAGTCTGGATAAGCCTGTCCCATGAGCTGAACGAGGTCTGCTACCAATCGATAGAAAAAGGGTTGATTTTGTCCTAGTTTATGACCATGACGTAAGGCTCGGCGTACGATACGACGTAACACATAGCCACGCCCTTCATTACTAGGAATCACACCATCTACAATCAGAAAAGCACAGGCACGAATGTGATCCGCAATAACCTTAAGGGAGTTATCTTGTAAGTCAGTAGCTCCGGTTTCTCGTGCTGCTGCTTGAATCAGGCTTTGAAATAGATCAATCTCGTAGTTGGAGTGTACATGTTGCAGGACCGCAGCAATACGCTCTAGCCCCATGCCAGTGTCTACACAAGGCTTAGGCAAAGGATGCAGGTTACCCTGAGCATCACGATCGAACTGCATAAATACTAAGTTCCAGATCTCAATGTAACGGTCGCCGTCTTCTTCGGGAGACCCAGGAGGCCCACCCCAGACCTCTGGCCCATGATCATAGAAGATTTCAGAGCTGGGCCCACATGGTCCCGTATCTGCCATCTGCCAGAAATTATCAGAAACGTAACGACCGCCCTTATCCCCAATACGAATAATGCGCTCTGCTGGTACCCCGACCTGCTCATGCCATATGTTGTAAGCCTCGTCGTCTTCGTGATAGACAGTAACCCACAGTTTTTCTGCTGGAAGCTGGTAAACCTGTGTCAATAGCTCCCACGCGTATTTAATGGCTTCCTCTTTGAAGTAATCGCCAAAGCTAAAATTGCCTAGCATTTCAAAAAAGGTATGATGGCGCGCGGTATAACCCACGTTTTCTAAATCGTTATGTTTACCACCCGCACGTACACAGCGCTGCGAGGACGTAGCACGCACATAAGGGCGTGTTTCTTTTCCTGTAAACACATCTTTGAACTGCACCATGCCCGCATTTGTAAATAACAAAGTCGGGTCATTCGCAGGAATCAAAGAGGAGGAAGGCACGATTTCATGGCCTCGCTCTTGGAAAAAAGATAAGAACTTTTGACGAATTTCGGATGTTTTCATTGAAAGCAGCACGAGAAAATTAGGTAACAATCCATTATAGTAATAGTTTTTATAAATACCTAACAGAGCCTAAAGCTGCCGTGCGTTTACAACGGCCTGAAGTGCAAACCATTACTCAAGTGACGCCATGCATCATAACGGATCCTCTAAAACATGCTCTGGCGTCATGTTGTCTACAACGGTGACCTGCTCAGACTGCAGAGCATCACTAAGTATAAACGGTTCATGCTGAGCTTTTGCTTCTAGCGCTCCCCCTCTAAAAACAAGCTGTTGCCACTGTCCTTGCACAATAACATAAGGGTCTTTCCTAGAGTAACTCAATGGAATATATTGCTTATCTTCTATTGCAAAAATAGCCGGGACATACTGCCCCACAGCAAACTGCAACCATATCTGTTTATCTGAACTGAATACCTGTAACGGCGCAACCTCGCGATCGCCTGACAGACGCCACATAAAATCGAAGTGCTCCGCCCCCATATCCCAATGCGGTTTCATCAAACTCAACCGGTTCTCCCAACCATGATGAGTATGTTCACAACCACTCAATACTAATGCTGCCCCAAAGCACACCACCCATTTTTTTAGACTCATGGGATAACCTCCAAAATATAGCACTCAGGAATATCTTGAGTGCTATCTTGAAGGCAACTAAACCACTTGCCTAGATTGTAATTATGCTAAGATTTTTTAAGCCTACTTTTGCTTTAAAAGCTGGTTAGCTTGGGTAGCAGCTGCTTTTAACGCGGTCACAGCAGGCTGTTTCCCCTCTAAGGCACTCTGTAAGGTGTCATTAAACACGGCGCGAATCTGGTGATAATTATGAACTTTAAAACCACGCGTGGTATTTGCTGGTTTTTGGCCATAAACCGCCACCAAATTACGCCAGTCCCCTAGTTTTTTATAATAGCTGTCCGCAGTAGCATTAAATGCCTCGTGCGTTAAGGGTAGGAACCCCGTATTTTGATACCACTTGGCAGCATTATCCGTCTGCGCTAGCCATGACAAAAAGCTTGTGGTGCCTTTGTCTTGTTCTGCACTATGCCCCTTGGTTAGCCATAAGCCGGAGCCTGTCACAAAAGGACTACCTGGGGTTGGTGTTACTTGGGGATAGTAAGGCAAACCGCTTACCGCAAAATCAAGCTTACGCTGCGCAGCAAAATCACCCAAATTGCCCGAATTGGATAAAAACACAGCACACTCACCGCTCGCAAAACGTTTGGGTGACTGCGGCCCCATCGATGGGTGTACCATGATCTCACTACGTACCCAACTAATCATGGTCGATAAGTGGCGAATATACATGGTATCAAAGTTAAAACCAGCTTTACGACTATCCGCCCCTGTATAAAACTGCTTATTGACCGCCGCTAAGTTTTCTAGGTTAATCGACACGGGCTGATCAGAAGTAAGAGGACAACGACGTGAACCATTATTCGCTAATGAAACCAGTTGCTCTTGTAGCTCCTGCCACGAACGTGAGGGCTGCTCAGGGCTTAAGCCCGCTTTTTTAAACGCGTCAATGTTGTAATACATCACAGGAATCTCTGCCATAAAAGGCAAGGCGAGTAAGCGCCCTTTGCTGTCATGTAAAAAGTTATTGTCCGCTGGCAAAAACCACTTTACCCCTTTGATGGGGTGTTTAGCCAACGCTTGATGTAAGGGCCAAATATAAGAACGGGTAGCCACATCATCTAACCCGGTAATTTCAGGGAGCTGAACAAGATTAGGCCGCTCTTTGTCCGAGCTTAAACGTAAAGCGGCGTCTAGGTCCTCTTCTGTGGAAAAAGCCCGGACTTTAACTTGAACGTCTTTTTGTTGTTTATTAAAGTCTTTAACGAGCTGCTCAAAAACCTGCTTATTATGATCATTAAGGCTATGCCAAACCTGAATATCCGTCGCCGACCATGCCGCCGACGACATCATACCCGCCACGGCGGTGAACAAAACGCTACCTAAGCGCGCAGGTGTAAATAATGTATGCGTATTCATATGCTCTTCAATGCAAAAATGGAAATTCTGGCTCGGGTTGACGATTTGCGATCAAATCAGCCAAAGCTCGTGCTGAACCCGCGCCCATGGTCCACCCTAAGGTACCATGGCCGGTGTTCACATACAGGTTTTTGATATGGGTACGTCCGATTAAAGGCGTATTAGAAGGCGTGGCCGGACGTAATCCAGACCAAAACTGCACATTATCAAAATCGAGACCATTTGGGAACAATTCTTTTGTTTGTTTAACCATCATATTGCAACGCTTTGTACTAAGTTTACGACTATAGCCACTTAGCTCGGCTAAGCCAGCTACCCGCAACTGGTTCCCTACCCGCGAGTACACCAAGCGCTGTGCCCTATCAGTAAGATTGGCTTGAGGTGCTTGCTCTGCATCTAGGATGGTAAACGTTGCTGAGTAACCTTTTGCTGGATAAACCAAACAACGTATACCCAATGGCTCCAGCAGCAATGGGCTATAAGCACCTAAAGCCACTACAAAAGCATCCGCCTGTATCTGTTGATAATTACCTAAATGATCAATGACCTCGACGGCGGTAACAGCCCCTTGGCGATAGAGCAACCGTACCACAGTATGGTTATACAAGAATTGCACTCCCTCTTGTGCTGCTTGTTGCGCTAACTGTGTCGTAAAACCGTAGGCATCCCCCGACTCATCATCGCTGGAATAATCGCCACCCACAATTTGATGCTGCACCGAAGCTAAGGTTGGTTCCAAAGCTATCACTTCTTCGGCACTCAATACACGACGTTCCACCCCTAGATCTCGTAGTCGATCTACCATATCCTGAGAATGATCGAAGCTTTGCTCGTCACGATAAAAGCTAAGGATCCCACTATCGTAATAGTCATATTTAAGAGCCAGCTGCTGACGCATCTGCGCCAAAGTCGAACGACTGTACTCAGCTAGCCTGACCATAGCCCGAATATTCGCCTCGAAGCGCTTTGGCTGACATTCTCTTAAAAATGCAAGGCTCCAAAGCCATTGCTTAGTATCTAAAGCAGGCCTAAACACCATGGGTGCATCATCTTTAAATAGATTTCGCAACAAGTCCCATGGTGCATGAGGGTTAGCCCAAGGCTCGCCATAAGAGGCCGACAGCAAACCACCGCAAGCGCGAGTGGCCTCTTGCGCGGCACCTGCTTGCCTGTCAATGACAACCACCTCGTGACCATCTTGCGCTAACCACCATGCGGTTGTAGTACCAATGACACCACTACCTAGTACTGCTATTTTCATTTGCGCCCCGCTAAAAGAACACGCGGCTAAACCGCGTGTTTTATTTATGACTAAGAGACTAAATCGGCCTCAGAGGTAAAAGCATCGGCATAAAACAATGCCTCGTCTAAACCACATTTTTCCACAAAATCTTTTTGAGCACTTTCTACCATAATGGGCGCTCCGCACGCATAGACCTCCCAACCAGACAAGTCAGGCAAATCCTCCATCACAGCATGGTGTACAAAACCTGTGCGTCCAGTCCAGTTATCTTCAGCTAAAGCATCGGAAACCACAGGGGTAAAAGCAAAATCCTTAAGCTCTTGTGCCCATTGTTGAGCGAGCTCCATCATATAAATGTCTTTGGGACGTCGCCCACCCCAATATAAACGCACCGGACGCTGAATGTTTTTTTGTTGCATATCTTCAACCAGGGCTTTGATCGGTGCAAAACCTGTTCCACTGGCTAATAGCACCATTGGTCTTTGGCTTTCCTCGCGTAAGAAAAAAGACCCAAAGGGCGCCTCGACACGTAAGATAGCACGCTCTTTCATAGCGGGTTCCGTAACACCAAACACATGGTCCGTAAATAAACCGCCAGGCATGTGCCGTAAATGTAATTCAATTGTATTATCTTCGCGAGGCGGGTTAGCCATCGAATAGCTACGACGACGTCCATCTTTGAGGAGAACATCGAGGTACTGTCCAGCATAATACATAAACGGTTGCCCTGGAGGCAGCTGCAAAAGCAAACGCATGACATCATCATTGATTTGCTCTCGCTCCATGACTCGGACAGGCATTTTTCGGATTTGGATATCTGTAGCAAGACGAGCTTGCGGTGACTCAATACGTAAATCCGTTTTGGGCACGGCTTGACACATCAAGGTATACCCCTGTTCCAGTTCATCCTGCTCTAAAATATGCAAAGGCGCTTCACCGGCCTCGTAATCGCCCTCTAAGACTTTACCTTTGCAGGTCGAACAACCGCCACCTCGGCAGCTATAAGGTAAAACAATATCCGCTTCAAGTGCAGCGTCTAATACATTCTGTCCTGGTTTTACATCAAAAGCTAAACCAGATGGTTCAACAATTACCTTAAACGTCATTTTTCTTCCGTATGAGTGAGGATCTTTGCAGATAAAACAGCATCTGTCATTTTGCGTTCCAACAATTTACCCTTGCGGGCCCGTTTCCCTAAATAAGTCTCTAGGGTTTTAGCCGTGATCTCCCAGTTTGTGGCTTTTCGACGATATATTCCTGAAAGCACAAAACCCTCGGCAGAACCCGTCGCCCATTGCACAACCGTATCGTCCGCATCTAGGTCGATCAGCTTGGTGCCCCGCCCCCCACCTTTAAGTTGCTTTAACTCAGAGAGCACAATCACCAAAAAGCGCTGTTGTTGGGTAAGTATAGCTAACAAACTATGCGTTGGATCCACATACAAGGGGGGCAACAAACTGTCTTCATCATGCACGGTAATAAACTGCTTACCGGCTCGCTGTCGCGTCGCCATATCGCCTACATGCGTTAAAAACCCATACCCTGTTTTTGACCCTAAAACCAATTTTTGCTTCGCATCACCCACGACCATATGCACCACAGGTGCGGCACTGTTAACCTCGGCTAAAGCGGTAATGGGCTGGCCGTCTCCTCGCGCCGATGGTAAATCGGCCGTCGCTACGGTATAAGTGCGCCCATCACTGCCTATAGCAATCAGGTCATCCGTGCTACGACATTCCCGAGCAGCATAATAGGCATCCCCGCTTTTAAAATTAAACTGCTGTGCATCATGGCCATGGCCCTGCCGGCGTCGTAACCAGCCTTGTTGTGACATAATGACTGTAATCGGCTCATCAACCACGCGCGTCTCTAGCACAGCTCGCTCCGCCTCTTTAATGAGAGTACGGCGTTCATCATGAAATTGCTCGGCATCGGCTTTGATTTCTTTGATCAACAATCGTTTAAAAGCGGTCTTACTTTGCAGCAGCTTTTCCAGTGCCGTCTGCTCTTTGCGCTGCTTTGCTAGCTCTTGTTCGATTTTAAAACCCTCTAGACGAGCTAACTGTCGCAAACGCATTTCTAAAATGTCCTCGGCCTGACGCTCACTCAAGGCAAAGGTTTGCATTAACGCAGGCTTGGGCTCATCAGAATCGCGGATGGTTTGAATCACGGCGTCCACATCCAGATAAACACGCATTCTTCCCTCAAGAATATGAATGCGATCGGTGACTTTATCTAAGCGATACTGAGTGCGTCGACGTACGGTTTCAGCACGAAACTCCAACCACTCGGTGAGCATCTGCCGCAAATTACGCTGCGCTGGGCGCCCGTCAATACCAATGCTAACCAAGTTAATGCTGACATTGCCCTCCATGCTAGTTTGAGCCAGCAAGGTATTCACGAACTCGTCTCGATCTAAGCGACTGGACTTGGGCTCAAATACCAATCGCACGGGGTCTTCTTTACCAGACTCATCACGTACAGTATCCAATAACCCGAGCAGTAACGTACGAGTTTGTTGTTGCTCTGCCGTCAGCGCTTTACGCCCCGCACGGACACGAGGGTTGGTTTTTTCTTCTATTTCCTCAAGGATTTTTTGCGCAGAGGTACCCGGAGGTAACTCATCGACCACGAGCTGCCATTGCCCACGCGCTAGTTCCTCGAAATGCCAACGCGCCCTTACTTTAATTGAACCTCGGCCTTGCTGATAAATCTGTTTGATGTCTTCAGGAGCGGTAATAATTTGCCCCCCACCAGGAAAATCTGGTCCTGGGATATAAGCATAGAAGGCTTCATCCGTCATTTTAGGTTGCTCTAATAAGCCGATACAGGCTTGGGCGACCTCTCCTAAATGGTGGGGTGGGATCTCGGTTGCCATGCCAACTGCAATCCCTGAGGCACCATTTAACAATACCAATGGTAAACGCGCCGGCAATAACGTAGGCTCTTTTTGTGAGCCGTCATAGTTAGGGATAAAATCAACCGTCCCCTCACCGAGCTCATCAAGCAGTAAGTTAGCAAAAGGCGTAAGGCGCGCTTCGGTATAACGCATAGCAGCGGCATTATCCCCATCGCGGGAACCAAAGTTACCCTGGCCATCAATTAAGGGATAACGCAGAACAAAATCCTGTGCCATCCGCACCATGGCATCATAAGCGGCTTGGTCACCGTGGGGGTGATATTTACCTAAAACATCCCCTACTACACGAGCCGACTTAACAGGCTTAGCCCCAGCAGCCAAACCCATGGCATGCATCGCATATAAAATGCGGCGTTGCACCGGCTTTTGTCCATCCGAAACATCCGGAAGTGCCCGCCCTTTTACTACCGATACGGCATAATCTAAATACGCTTGCTCCGCATATTGCGCTAAAGTGATTTCATCAGTTTGACCCTCCGTGCCAGCCACGGAGCGGTCGTTTGCGTCAGCCGCAAACAAATCGGATTGCATCATAACTATCCTGTTGCCTAGTTAACTAGCCTCTTGCTAGCCACTGTATTTTAAATATCGAGTTCTGCTAGATTACCTTTACTCTCTAGCCAGCTACGGCGTTGAGCAGCCTCACCGCGCCCCATCAACATATCAAACATTTTTGCCGTACCTTCTAGCCCAATAGGGCCATAAGTGACAGGTAGTAACCGACGTGTATCGGGATTCATAGTCGTATCCCAAAGCTGCTCAGCGCTCATTTCGCCTAAGCCTTTAAAACGACTAATACTCCAACTGTCTTCTCGTACTTTTTCTTTACGTAATTTATCTAACGCACTATCGAGCTCAGCTTGGTCTAAGCAATAAATTTTACGTGCAGGACGCTTACCTACCGCAGGTACATCCAAACGAAATAATGGAGGACGAGCAACAAAAACATGCCCCCCTTGAATCAAGGCTGGAAAATGTTTGAAGAACAACGTCAGCAATAACACTTGAATATGGGAGCCGTCCACGTCCGCATCGGACAAAATACAAATCTTGCCGTAGCGTAAACCGGATAAATCTGGCGTATCTGTCAGGGTATGTGGATCCACCCCGATAGCGACAGATATATCATGAATCTCTTGGTTCGCAAATAAACGATCGCGATCAACCTCCCAAGAATTCAACACTTTACCTCGTAAAGGCAAAATCGCTTGAAAGGATTTATCTCGCCCCATTTTTGCAGAACCACCTGCTGAATCCCCTTCGACCAAAAACAGCTCGGTACGGTCTACATCGTGAGACTCGCAATCGGTTAGCTTGCCTGGCAGCACCGCTACCCCCGAGCTTTTGCGCTTTTCAATACGTTGCGTAGAGCGAACACGAGCTTGCGCATGCCGAATCACCAGCTCTGCTAACTTTTTACCCTCTTCTACTTCGGCATTCAAACGCAGTTCTAAAGCATTGCGCACGAAAGTGCTAATCATACGCACTGCATCTCGGCTATTTAAGCGCTCTTTGATCTGGCCTTGGAATTGCGGGTCAAGAATCTTGGCCGATAGCACAAAACTAGCACGTGCAAACACATCATCCGCTTGGAGCTTTAGGCCTTTGGGCAAAAGCGCGTGGAGCTCAGCAAAGTTTTTTACTGCCTGGAATAAACCATCAC
Organism: Alcaligenaceae bacterium; assembly: GCA_012518715.1. Taxonomy (GTDB): domain Bacteria; phylum Pseudomonadota; class Gammaproteobacteria; order Burkholderiales; family Burkholderiaceae_B; genus Paenalcaligenes; species Paenalcaligenes hermetiae. The sequence continues at coordinate 18,200 of JAAYRP010000123.1, forward strand.
GTAAGCCTGCTTCATGCGTTCCCCCAGCGGGGGTTGAAATCAAGTTCACAAAAGACTCTCGGACTACAGGGCCTTCAAGTGTCCACGCTACGATCCATTCTGCGCCCTCTCCTAGGGCATAATTTTCATCTTCATCAGTGGCAAACTGTGCCCCTTTGAATAAAGGAATCAACAGCTCTTGCCCCTGTAGGGCTTCTTGTAGATAACCTGATAGACCATCCTCATAACACCACTCTATTTTTTCTTTGGTTTTCTCATTCACCAAGGTGACGGTAGTGCCACTTAACAACACCGCTTTGCTGCGTAATACGTGTTTTAGCTCAGCCAACGGAATAGTCGCGGCATCAAAATACTGAGCATCAGGCCAGATCCGTACTAGGGTCCCCGTTTTGCGTTTTGGCGCAGAACCCGCTATATGCAAGGGTTCTATGACTTCCCCACCCGCAAACGTGATCTGATGAATCTCCCCTTGACGCCAGACCTGAACGTCCAAACGGGTCGATAGCGCATTGGTCACGGATACCCCTACCCCATGCAGCCCCCCTGAAAACGCATATGCGCCCCCATCTTTTTTATCGAACTTACCCCCCGCATGTAAACGGGTAAAAACCAGTTCGACCACTGGTGCATTTTCTTCAGGGTGAATGCCGACCGGAATCCCACGACCATCATCCAACACGGATATACTTTGGTCTGTATGGAGGATTACAGTGATATGTTTGGCGTAACCTGCAAGCGCTTCGTCTGCTGCATTATCAATAACCTCTTGTATAATGTGCAAAGGGTTATCTGTGCGGGTATACATACCTGGGCGTTGACGCACAGGCTCTAAACCTTTCAACACCCGAATTGATGATTCATCGTAATTGGATTTAGACACTCTCTAATTCTCTATCAATCGGTAAAAGAACCTATTTTACGAACTCTACGCCTAATCCCCAAATGGTATCGTAGTGGATGAGGCGATCTTTTGATTACACTATGCCTCTTTTTTTTCATGGCATGCTGTAGAAAATGCACAACATTAGCATGGTGAAAAATCCCTTTGATTGTGTGTTTTCCTCGCCATCTCGTATAGTGTATTGATCCCAGTTTATTTTTTATCTGTAGAATACTGTCATGAGCCAATTTATTAAAAATGTATCTGATACGTCTTTTTCTGAAGACGTTTTGCAATCCGACCTTCCTGTTCTCGTTGATTACTGGGCTGCTTGGTGTGGTCCATGTAAGGCTATCGCCCCCATTTTGGACGAAATTGCCGAACAGTACGCAGGTCGTGTTACAATAGCTAAACTAAATGTAGACGAAAACCCCGAAACAGCGGCAAAATTTGGTATTCGCGGTATCCCTACATTAATGCTGTTCAAAAATGGGCAACCCACTGAAACCAAGGTCGGGGCGCTATCTAAAACACAGCTACAAGAATTTCTCGATAACTCCTTATAAACAATTTCTGCGCGAGCCTTCTCTTGGCTCGCCGCCGTTGGCTGATTCCCTTCTTTTCTTCTCATGCATCTCAACGAACTCAAAGCTCTGCACGTCTCGCAGCTGCTCGAAATGGCTGCCAGCCTAGATATCGATAATGCGAATCGCATGCGCAAACAAGAACTCATGTTTGCAATCATGAAAAAACGCGCTAAACAAGGCGAACAAATTTTTGGTGATGGCGTTCTCGAAGTCCTTCCTGATGGTTTTGGATTTCTTCGCTCTCCAGAAACCTCTTATCTAGCAAGCACAGACGACATCTATATTTCTCCTTCGCAAATCCGTCGTTTTAATCTTCATACAGGAGACTCCATCGAAGGCGAAGTCCGCACTCCTAAAGACGGTGAGCGTTATTTTGCTCTTGTTAAAGTCGATAAAGTCAACGGCATGCAACCCGAGGCCATCAAACATCGCATTATGTTTGAAAACCTCACGCCGCTGCATCCTAATCAGCCCATGCGCTTAGAGCGCGATATCAAAAGCGAAGAAAACATCACTGGGCGCATTTTGGATATCTTCGCTCCTATCGGCAAAGGACAGCGCGCATTAATTGTCGCAAGCCCAAAGTCAGGGAAAACCGTGATGATGCAGCATATTGCTCACGCTATCACGACCAACTACCCCGACTCTACACTGATAGTGCTCTTAGTGGATGAGCGCCCCGAAGAGGTCACGGAAATGCAACGCACTGTGCGTGGCGAAGTGGTTGCCTCTACTTTTGATGAGCCCGCCACCCGCCATGTGCAAGTAGCTGAAATGGTCATCGAAAAAGCCAAGCGCTTAGTTGAGCTCAAAAAAGACGTTGTGATTTTACTCGACTCAATTACTCGTCTTGCTCGAGCATATAACACCGTGGTTCCTGCCTCTGGAAAAGTATTAACGGGGGGGGTAGATGCGAATGCCCTTCAACGTCCGAAGCGTTTCTTTGGTGCTGCTCGTAACCTCGAGGAAGGCGGCTCCCTTACCATTATTGGTACGGCCCTGATTGAAACCGGTAGTCGTATGGACGAGGTCATCTACGAGGAATTTAAAGGCACCGGTAACTCCGAGATCCACTTAGAGCGTCGCCTTGCCGAAAAACGTATTTACCCCGCCATTAACTTAAACAAAACCAGTACACGTCGCGAAGAACTGCTAATCAAGCCCGAACTACTGCAAAAAATTTGGGTATTGCGTAAATTCATCCATGATATGGACGAAGTTGAAGCCATGGACTTTATCTTAGATAAGGTCCGCGCAACAAAAACTAACGCAGAATTTTTCGAAATGATGAAAAAATAGTTCATAATAAAAGCCTCTATCTAGAGGCTTTTTTTTGGTCCAAAGTACAAATGGCATTGTCTTTGGTTGATTCATTTTCTTTTTTGTTTTGCTGAGCTTATGGTTTTTTGATCACGCTACTCAGTGTCTTGCTATAGGATACGCTTATGAAATCCGCCTCTTTAACGCAATTTCTCCAACACTTGCAGCAACGCGACCCTCATCAACCCGAATTTCTACAAGCGGTACACGAGGTTTATCACAGCCTGTGGCCTTTTATAGAAAAACACCCTGAGTATGCCGATTATGGGCTACTTGAACGTTTAACAGAGCCGGATCGTATTTATCAGTTTCGGGTCACCTGGGTAGACGACCAAGGCAAAACCCATATCAATCGCGCTTTTCGAGTCCAGCATAATAATGCCATTGGCCCCTACAAAGGCGGCATGCGTTTTCACCCCTCTGTCAATCTATCGATCCTTAAATTCCTTGCCTTTGAGCAAACCTTTAAAAACGCACTCACGACTTTACCCATGGGGGGGGCTAAGGGGGGATCGGATTTTGACCCTAAAGGTAAATCCGACCTAGAAATCATGCGTTTTTGCCAAGCGCTAGTCACCGAACTTTATCCCCATATTGGGGCTGACATGGATGTGCCCGCCGGCGATATTGGCGTGGGTGCACGCGAAGTCGGTTTTATGGCTGGCATGATGAAAAAGCTCACTCGTTCTGCCGAGTGTGTTTTTACAGGCAAGGGCTTTGACTTTGGGGGCAGCTTTATTCGCCCTGAAGCCACCGGATATGGTTTAGTGTATTTTGTCCTAGAGATGCTTGCCACCCAGCAAAAAACCTTAGATGGTTTACGTGTCGCGATTTCTGGCGCAGGCAATGTCGCGCAATACGCAGCTAAAAAATGTCTAGACTTAGGAGCAACCGTTTTAACCATGTCGGATTCCTGTGGCACTGTGTACGACGAAACAGGGATTACTCCTGAAAAGCTAGCCATACTCATGGAATGCAAAAATCAAAAGCGGCTGTCCTTACAAGACTATGCTCATATGACGCATAGCACCTTTCTAGCTGGTGAAAGACCGTGGCATATTCCTGTCGATGTGGCCTTACCTTGCGCGACACAAAACGAGCTTGATATTAATGATGCCAAACAGCTTATCCAAAATGGTGTAATCTGTGTTGCCGAGGGCGCTAATATGCCCACTACCCTACAAGCCATTGCGGCTTTTCAACAAGCTAATATTCTTTACGCGCCTGGTAAAGCAAGCAATGCAGGAGGTGTAGCCGTGTCAGGGCTTGAAATGTGTCAAGGCGCACAACGCTTGCAATGGGCTGCAGAGGACGTGGATAATCAGCTTTTACTTATCATGAAGCGCATTCATGCTAGCTGTGCTCAATACGGGCGTCACAATCAAAAAATCAACTATGTCGAAGGGGCAAACATTGCCGGCTTTGTTAAAGTAGCAAATGCTATGCTAGCCCAAGGCATTTATTAAAAAGCCGTTTCAGGCTCTTTAATTTTCAACTCTTCGATTTGTATTGAATCCCATGGGCCGAAAATATGATAGTGCGTGGTCATGGCTTTAGCCAAAGGCACTTTCAACACCCACTGAGTTAAAAAGGCGCTCAACCCAACTACCGGGTTGAGCGCAATACCTGCTGCAATCGCTGCCCCACTCATATCTACATTCGGAACAACTACCACCTGCGCATCCACCAATTCCGCCTGAAGGTCCGTTTCCCCTTCGAGCACGATCACCCCAACCGGACTCACAATGCGTAAATCCTTCGTCTTCAGTCGCTCCTCTTTTAAAACTGCAATACCTTGAATTTCATTAAAGGGAAAACCTTCCTGCAGGACACCACGCACATCCAAGTCAAGGCGTGCTATGCGTGATAACGACTGTAAAGACAAAAACTCCAATAGCTTCGCTGCGCGTGAATGAACAGCACTAATTCGTCCTCTTTGCAGAAATACCTTAAATTCTGCCTGAATGTCCTTGGCTGTGTGCCGCCATGGCAAGTGCCGCCATTGCAAAGTGGCCTGCGCCTGAAGCTCACCATGAGTTAAATTATCCGGCCAGTCGAGTTGCCGCAGCCAATGACCCATATTTTGACTTTCTAAATAAGCGTCTACATACAAACCTCGCTGTGCACCTGCTAATATCCAGTTCCCTGTAGCTTGTACGGTACCATGGGGAGTGGTTAAACTTAGATCGGTAACTTGCCACCGCGTGGAGTCTTGATCACTAGCACTTCCTTGTACCTTCAGCATTCCGAGCTGTCTCCGCCCCCAGCGTAAATCCGACACTTTCAACTGTATGTCCGGCAAGCGTAGATCAAACTCCTTCATTCGCACTTCTTCCTGAGTGGTAGGAGCTGGCTGCCAATAAAAACGCTGCAAATCCGCCTGAATCAGCGCAGACCCTGTTGATGTACGCGCAGGCGTCCACCAAACTGTTCCCGCTATCTGGCTAGCGCTCACATCAGCGCGCCACTTATTTTTAGGCTGTGCCTGTAACGTAAAAGTCAAGTGTTGCCATTGTTGCGCAAAACCAGTGACCTTATCCGCTTTCAGACGTAAGCGCTCCAAGGTCGGCCACTGAAATGATGACGTACCGGCCTGCTGCCATAGCGGTCCTAGCCAATTTAACCAGGGCTCTAGATCCAATTCCGCGCTAGCTAAGTCCAACACCAACCCAGTCGCTGGCAATGCAAATTGGTCTTGATTCCAACCCACGGCCCCTCGTACAAACCCTTGTGGTATTGATGCCGATGACTCAAACACAGCGACCACGTCATCACCCAAGTAGATCTGCAATTGATTCTGTTGTGCTTTTAGAGGCTTCCACTCTACGCGTAAAGTACGTGATTGTGCTTTTGTTTTAGCCAAAGGTGCAGGTAAGTGCACCGCTAAACCTTGTAAATGACTCTGTGCTTTGAGTTGGAAGCGCTTGTGCTTATCTAGCCCAAGCTCTACTTGATAAACCAACTCTCCCTGCAATGCTTCAGCCGGTAAAATCGAATGAAAAGCTTGATTGAGCGCTCTCGCCTGCGCCCGGCCATGTAATAGTAAAAACTGGTTAGCAGCACCAATTTGCTGCTGTAATAACAAAGGACCATCAAACCACTGCCCTTTAATTTGTTGTGCTTGTGCACCAGACTCACTAAATACCAATGTTCCGCTAAGCTGCTCTATCGGTGGCAGTTGAGGGAAAATGTTTAGTGTATTATTTTGAAAATGAATAGCACCATCAACGGTAACATCTTCCGTATTATCTAAATCGACTCGTAATGCCAAAGGCACTTGCCACTGTCCTGTGGCCTGACTCTGATCAAAACTATGTCCTAACCA
>JAAYRP010000124.1 GCA_012518715.1 Alcaligenaceae bacterium
CACCCGTTTCTTCTACTAAATTTTGCTGCTCAACCAAACGCCGGAAATTTTGTTTATGCAACACCCGCCCCGCAATCGCTTCTACAGTTTGCTGTAATTGTAATAAAGTAAATGCTTCGGGCATGAGCTCGAACATCACCGGACGATATTTAATTTTTGCACGCAAGCGCGCCATACCTGTGGCCAAAATGCGCCGATGGTCATACCGCATCGGCAAACCTAGCGCCCCCTCTTCTCCTAGCTCATTGCTATCACGTGTAGCCTCTGCCACCAGCCCCGCCTCAAATAATAACTCGTAGCGCTGCAGCACCATATCCTCGTTCCAAGGGGAACCATCCAAACCAAACGCATAGGCTACACGCGGCCAACGTAAAGGGGCTTGGGTACGATCCGCCTGTGCCCACCGTGTTAATGCCGGAATCAAATGCTGACTTAACAAGTCGGGCATGCCTGCACGCCAGTCTTCCCACGGAAAATAGCGATACCAGTCCTGCCAGCCTACCTCGGCAACATCCGCATTCGCGCTTTCCACGGTTAAGGCTAAATAGCTCACGGAAATCACACGCTCGCCCGACGCATAAAAACGGCCTTTATCCGCAAACGTATATAATTGCTCCACATAGCCCAGCTCGTGCTGTGTCTGCTCCTCTACCCACTGCCGCAACCCATTTTGCAACGAACGATGAGAATGTTGCAGCGGCCCTGCCGGCAAAGCCCGTGCACACTGTGTGGTCAGTACACGCGGCTGACCTTGGGTGACCGCGACTAAAACGGCGACCAGCTCAGCAGATAAAGAGGTATCCATCAAAATTACTCACTCCTAATACTAGGCTATGCTTACCGGGGCTTTATTATATACAGGGCGCAAAAAACTTGAGGAAAATCAGCTAAAGCCCAATCTCCCTACATATTTTCCACTATATAAAAGCTTCGCCCTAACTAAATATCGCGTATTATCATAATATTTCCTATGATTACCCTACAATTCTTAACAATGCTGACCTAACTGTTAAAGCCGTCATCGTAGTAGATCTGGCGGCAGGAACCGGAATGAGAAAAAACTACCCCATCACCAACCACGAAACCAAATTGCGTCATGATCAATACCTGATCTCCAAAACGGACCTTAAAGGGCGTATCACTTACGCCAACCCGGCTTTTGTGGAAATCAGTGGTTTTGCGCGCGAAGAACTCATCGGCAAAGCCCATAACATTGTACGCCACCCCCATATTCCGCCCGCAGTTTTTAAAGATATGTGGGATACCCTACAAGCCGGTAAACCGTGGGCAGGGATAGTCAAAAACCGCCGCAAAGACGGCGGGTTTTACTGGGTACATGCACTGGTCTCTCCCATTGTCGAGGGCGACCAAGTCATTGGTTATGCGTCGGTGCGAGTATGCCCCACAGAAGAGCAAATTCGTGCTGCAGAAAACCTGTACGAGCGCATCAATAACGATACGCTCGTCGGCCACACCCTAAAAGAAGGGCGTGTCGTGCCCACGGGTTGGCGCAAAATACTTAGCTGGATAAAAGCCCCCTTTACACGCAGCCTACCGGCTAGCATGCTCCGTATGGTCACTATTAGCTCCTTAGCCACCTTACTAATGGCTTATTTTGCTTTTACTGGCGGGGTACCGGAACAAAGCAAAATCACCATGTTCGGCTTATTAGGCGCCCTTATGGCGGTGGTGTACGCTTACTGCTGGTATGTAGCCCAAGGCATGAGCAAACCCATTGAACACGCCGCGCTCATGGCCCAGCAAATCGCCGCGGGAAACTTATTACTCGACCTAGAACAAGGCATCAACAAAAACAATCAAGAAACCCGCCGCCTGTATTTCTGTTTAGACTTGATGCGCAAAGGCTTAAGCGCTATTGCCAGTGACACCCACGCCGGCGTTCTGGCATCCAAGCAAGTGGCCTTAGAGCTTGATAGCGATAACCGCCTGCTGTCGCAACGCACCCAAAACCAAGCTGATTCGCTGCAACAAACCGCCGCCAGCATGGAAGAGCTCACCATTACCGTCCAACAAAATGCTGACAACGCCCGCCAAGCCACTCAGTTAGCACAGCAAAGCATGCGCATCGCCCACCAGGGCGGCCAGGCCGTGGACCAACTGGTTCACACCATGCAAGATATCCACAACAGCTCACGCAAAATCGCAGAAATCGTCAGCCTTATCGAAGGCATTGCTTTTC
>JAAYRP010000022.1 GCA_012518715.1 Alcaligenaceae bacterium
ATTTAGGCACGCCTTGGACACTCATGAGTACAATCCAGCGGAAGACCCAAGCGGCGGCCATCATGGTGATACTGCACACTAAAGAGTGCATTGGACTGCATAAGCGATGAGGATGTACGCGTAGCATAATGAGTAAAAAAACAGCGAGAATCACAGAGGCTAGCAGGCTAAGACGCCAAGTAGGATAGGTGCTAAATAACTCCATAGCCGCTGGAAAAGAAGCATCTAGGCCAGCGACACCACTGACAACCCAGCCCGCACCACATAAACCGAGTAGTAGTAAAGCGGTCAAGCCTAAACGACGAATAAGTAAGGAAGGAAGGAAGAGCTGCCATGCCTCCGGGTAACCAGCGGCCAACAAAGAGCATGGCACCTAGTGCTGAAAGCCAACCGGTTAAGGCAAAGTTAATCGGCAAGAAAATGGTATTCCAAAGGGGGCGCGAGCGCACAATCATGATTTCAGCGCCGGTGTACACCAAAATCGAAATGGCAGATAGAATCAGGGCAAGACCTGTGATTTGCATCAATCGATCTTTACGTAGCCACCAAAACAAACAAAAAGCCAAAGAGAGAGTGACGAAAATCGGTAGCAATACGGCACCGATAGACATCCATGACCAAGGCGTAAAATAGGCATAAAAATGCCAGAAACGAGCGGGTTGATGTAGGTCAGCAAGTAAAGCTACAGGGGCGGCAATAGCGCTCATAGCTAAAACGGTTACCGCCGCAGGTAGTAAGCGTCGTGCTTCAACGTGGGTGGGGGTAAAAGCGATACAAGCGGCGGTGATGGCAGCGGTGGTTGCCATGGCGACGAGGAAAAAATATTGTACCGCCCAGGGTAGCCACGCGGCATCGTAAGAGGGAGTTAAGATTTCAATGATATTCATAGTGCCACCCTTTTAGTATTCTGCGACCAAGCGCACACTGGTTTGGCCTTCAACGCCATGGACGAACTCATCTGGCATGCCAATGTAATACACACGTGGTGCGGTTTTCATATCGGGTTTAAGAACTTTTACATCGCCCGCATTGTCTTGAAGGATTTGGTTGATGGTGCTGTTTGGGTCATTGAGATCACCAATAATACGAGCGCCGCCCACACAGGTTTCTACACAAGCGGGCAGTAAACCGACTTCTAAGCGATGCTCACAAAAAGTGCATTTATCTGCGGTTTGAGTTTCATGGTTAATAAAACGAGCATCATAAGGGCAGGCTTGCACACAGTAAGCGCAACCAACACAACGCTCATTGTCAACCAGCACAATACCGTCATCGCGTTGGAAAGTGGCTTGTACGGGGCAAACTGGCACACAAGGTGGGTTTTCACAGTGGTTGCATAGACGAGGTAAGTTAAACATGGCAGGTAAGCCATCATCGTATTCTTCTACCTCGTATTGCAAAACGGTGGTGCGAAATTGCCCAATAGGAGGTTGGTTTTCCATTGAGCAGCCGACAGTACAGGCTTGACAGCCAATGCATTTTCGTAGATCTACCACCATGCCAAATCGTTTTCCGGTCATTCCGGGGCGGCGCGGGGGCTGATCATTAATACCAGCCTCTACGGGTTTAATCGGGATAACAGTGGCTGCAGCTCCTACGCCAAGTAGGTTCTTTAAAAAGCCACGTTTCCCCGATTGAAGTTGTTCTGTTTTTACCGTTTTTCTCATAGTTCTACCTTTGGGAAGCAGAATGAAACGATCTGTGTGTAGCGTCTTCGTTTCGGGTTTTCATTTAAGTTTCAACTATAAGCTTACACATAAAAACCCTAATAGCTCTTGATACTTGTCAAGAGCTGATTAGACATTGGGCAAATAATCCGTTATAGTCCCTTTCGTCATTGGGGAGTAGCCGCTCTACAACAGATTTGTATAGAGGCTAACGTCAACATACTTGATCCCAACTGGATCATGGCGTTAGCAGCACCCTGCCTGGCAAGACCTTTGACCGTATCGTTTCCATGTTGGCCGGGGAAACGATACGGTCAATCGTCTACAAACCGGTCAGGAGATGATTCAAATGGAAGCCCTACTCGTTTCCACCGGTATTGTGGCATTGGCTGAAATCGGTGATAAAACCCAACTTCTCGCTTTTATTTTGGCAGCGCGTTTCCGACGCCCTTTGCCCATCATTCTTGGAATTTTAGTTGCTACACTCGCTAACCATGCGTTAGCTGGCGCTCTTGGGGCGTGGCTACCTGGTTTATTTGAGCCAACGACTTTGGCTTGGATTTTAGGGATAGGTTTTATCCTGATGGCGGGTTGGATGCTTATACCCGATCAATTTGACGAAGAAGACGCTCAGTTAGCTCGTTTTGGTGTGTTTACTACGACCTTGCTAGCGTTTTTTGTAGCAGAGATGGGAGATAAAACCCAAATTGCTACCGTAGCCTTAGCGGCACAGTTTCAATCTTTTGCTCAAGTTGTTATTGGTACGACGTTGGGCATGATGATTGCGAATGTTCCAGCCGTTGTGCTGGGCGATCGTATATCAGGCGCCATTCCTGTACGACTTGTACATGCAATTGCCGCTCTGATTTTTGCTGTGTTAGGGGTATTGGCTTTAGGGCGTGCCATCGGTTGGTGGTAATCCAAAATAGCTCAAACTCCTATAAAACGCAGCGATTCGTGGCGTATTTGCCGCTATCTTATTGTTTTGATGTCATAAGCATATATGCCAAGCATATATTGCTGTATGATGCTACGTTTTTCGTGAAGTCATCGTCTAACTTCGGTTAACAACTGGCTTCGGGCTTTTTTCAGCCCCATCCTGGGGCTGGGATCCTTTAACCAAGGAGCGCTGTTCCTATGCAAGGCCTGCACCTTACCGCAGATTTATACCAATGCACCGGTGACACTTCCATCTTTGTGGATGAAAATGCATTGGCCGCTCTCTGTCGTTCTGAGACAGAGCGTTCGGGGCTCACGATTGTGGGCGAAAAATGGGTAACGTTTCCTGAATACCAAGGTGAACCCGGTGGTGTGACAGGGGCGATTTTATTAGCCGAATCTCACTTAGCCATTCATACTTGGCCTGAACGTGGGGGCGTCACTCTAGACGTTTACGTTTGTAATTTTACCGATGACAATTCTGGCAAAGCTCAGCAATTGCTTGATGGCATTATTGCAGCGTTTAAACCCACGCAGTTGCAACGTAACCAGTTGATTCGTGGTGATCATGACGCGCCAAGCGAAGCGGAATTGCTTTGGGAAAATCTTAATCCTAATAGCGTATATGGGTTCCGCTTTAAACGCCGTCTATTATCTAAGCAGACTAAATTCCAGCATTTGGAATTGCTTGAGTCAGAGGATATGGGCGTCACATTGCGCTTGGATGGCTGCTTAATGACCGCAGAAAAAGAGGAGTTCTTCTACCATGAGAGCCTCGTACATCCTGCTACAGTCGCTCATCCTAATCCGCGTCATGCCTTAATTTTAGGCGGTGGGGATGGCGGGGCGCTTGAGGAGCTGCTTAAGCACAGCACCATTGAGTCCGCTACGTTAGTAGATTTGGATGAAGAGGTGATTGCAGTAGCTAAAGCGCATTTACAAGCCATTAACCATGGTTCGTTGGATAATCCACGAGCGCGTGTACTCGTGGGTGATGGGGCTCAGTTTGTCAAACAAACCCAAGACAAATTTGATATTGTTTTATTGGATTTGACAGACCCTGAAACGCCAGCCGGTCCGCTGTATACCAAAGCTTTTTTTGAGGATTGTCGCCAAGTGCTTGCTGAAGGCGGGGCTATGGTGATTCATTTGGGCGCACCATTCTATGAGCCAGAGCAGATTACGCGTTTGAGCACAGAGTTGCAGTCTGTGTTTAAACATGTCAGTGCCTATGGTTTACATATTCCTTTATATGGCGCTTATTGGGCGATGGCGGTGGTGTCAGATCAATTACAGCCAGCGCAGCTAAGTAGTGCAGAGGTTGAAAAGCGTTTAACCGAGCGTGGTGTGGATGCATTGCAATATTACAACCCTGCTGTGCATGGGGCGTTATTTGCACTGCCTACGTATTATCAAAAACTGTTGCCTTAATACGCTCTCTTTGTTTAAAACCCACGGTACATACCGTGGGTTTTTTTATGCGCTGTGATGATCACGCAAACGGGTTAGGCTTTGTGTGATGCTGGCGGTGTGCCAAGATCTCGATATAGAGTTGTTGATAGTGTTGGGCAATTTGTGGCCAGCTAAATGTGAGCGCTAGCTGTTGTCCATTTCTGGCAAGGTCTTGTCGTAAGTCAGAGTTTTGTGCCACTTGTTGTAGTGCTTGTGCTAAAGCATGGGCATCCGTGGGGTCTTCTAATACCCACGCCTGGTACAGGTGTCGTACATGATGGGCGAAGCCACAGTACTTGGCTTGGCTGAGAATCACTGGTAGCCCATAACTCATTGCCTCTAGGGGAGCCATACCAAAACTATCATTTAAGGTTGGGTGTACACAAAGATCGGCCGCCTCGTAGTAGGGGTGGATAGACTCAGTCTGCTCAACAAAACGTACCCGAGCTTGTAGGGCAGGTGAAAGCTGGGCAGCATAACTCTTAATAAAAGCTAGAGGGGGGCCAACCACTAAAAGTTTCATGGTCGGAGCACAGGTTTCTAAAGCGGTAACTAGGGTGTTTAAGCCTTTGCTCAGTGGGTTGCGAGCCACCAGAATACTCACAACATCTTCTTTGCTAAAACCGAGTTTTTTACGAGTCAACGCGCGCTGCTCGGCATGAGTTTTTGGTATATGCACACCAGGCGTAATCACATCAAAGGGATAGGAAGTGTGATAGGCGGCTTGGATTTGCTTTTTTAGCCACTCTGAAACAACCACAGTGCGTTTAGGAGGTTGTTGATGTACTCGCTGTTTTTCTAGCCATAAATACATATTAAGGCGTGGACTGAGATAGGTGTTTACGCGTTTGAACCACGAGGTATGGCGATAAAGATGATGATAGCGTACCGATTTAACATGGAGTACGTCGATGTCTGCATTCCAACCGTTGGTATGCGAGTGCACTAAATCGTAAGATTGTGTATTGGTGATTTGTGCTGTTTTTTTAGCAAACCAAAAGGCTTGCAGCCAACTGGGTAAATAGTTGGGGACAGAGACCAGAATGCGTGGGAGCTGTAGATCACACTGGGCGGCGTATTCGTTTGTGATAACGGTAATATCGTGGTATTGGCTTAATTCTCGCATCAGTTCGACCCCATAGGCTTCAGCCCCCCCGTATTCGTGACCAAATTTATAACTAATAAAAGCGATACGTAATCGGGGCAAGCTCATGAGGCAAAACGCTTTTTATGTTCAAGTTGAGTCAGGCATTTTTGCAAAAAGCGCAGTAGATGGGTAGAGCGTGAGACCGTAACGCGGGGAAGCTCAAAGGGGTTATCGGTATTTAACGCTAAACCGCGGGCTGTAGTTGTGGCATTGGTATAACCACTGTTTTGTGTCCATTGTTGAATGGTTGCGTTGTAATGGCCGTAAGGATAGCAAAAAGCAGTGACTTCGACTTGAAAGCGATTTTCTAAATCGATTTTTGATTGTTGGATTTGTTGTTGTGCTTGTGCGGCGCTGATTTCTGGCAAGTGCACATGATCCATGGTATGAGAGCCAATTTCTTGGCCAGCAGCTAGCCATTGATGTAGCTCGGCCTCGCTCATTAAAGCAGAGCGAGGAATGCCTTTGTGGTGATCCCAAAAATTATCACCACTAAGGTGATTACTGACAATGTAGTTAGTAGAGGTAAAACCGAGCGCCCGTAGTACGGGCAGGGCATTGTGCAAGACATTTTGATAGCCATCATCAAAAGTAATACCAATAACTTTACCGTGTTTTTCACCCCGCAGATAAGGCATGAGGTCTTGCATGGATAGACCGGTATAACCAAAACGTTTCAGCCAGCGCATTTGCTGTGTAAAACGTTTTGGGTGAACAGTGAGACCACGATAAGGTGTGCCTTTAGGTGCAGGCTCACCAATTTGGTGATACATCAAAATGGGAATCATAGCAGCAGAATATAAAAAGCAATACGGCTATAGTAACACTGTTTAATCGTACCAGTGGCCTTGAAGATGAATAATAGCCGCTAATAAATCTCCGAATACAACTTGGCAAGAAATGCCTAGCATGAGGTTTAAAGGCAGGTTGAAGTCTTCAACTAAACATTCATTTTGATCTAACCATTGTTGGCGAGATTCATCAAAATAAATAGGGCCATAAAATGTTTTTACTTGGTCTTTTAGGCTGGTAGGCCCTGCTAAATAGCCAATGACAGGTTTTCCAAGTGCTGTGGCGTAGCCTACTTCAAAGGCTGTACCAGAGTCGGGCTCGGCACCACGAAAAGGATTAAGGTTGGCAAGAACCGCATCAGCCTTTTGGATCAGTTGAATGTTTGCATCATAAATACCCCGTGCGGTATTGGCGACGCCATCGGCAGGGTGTAGAGGCTCAAAGCCATGAGCGATACACCATTGTTTGTGTTGCTCGGCGCGGGCTTGGGCATCGGGAGCGAAGACATCCGGTCCGGCTAAATAGACTTTTTTCATAGCATCTCTCCAGTTTGATGGGGTGTAGGGAGAGTAGCAGATATTAAAAAAGCCTGCTAGGCAGGCTTTGGATTAGTGCATGGGCTCGTTTCGTGAAGCCACATGATGCACGTCTTTAAGACGGAAGCGAAAGCGCACGGGTTGTCCTTTTTGGCATGCACCGTCTGCGGTATAGGTGGTGCAGCCAAATAACGGACCGCTGTAAATGACGGTACTAGCAATTTTAGGCCCGTTTTTAGGCTGTAAATAAACAATATCACCGAGACGAATATCAGTTTTGTTGAGTGCGGCGTGTTCGGGTCGTGCGACCAAATCAGTAGGATAAATGGTTTTCATTATAAAGCTCCTTAATTGTTGTTATAGCTATTTTTTTAATAAAGATAAGCACGTCAATTTAAATATAGAGTAATTATAGGGACGTGTTATGAATGAATGATGACAATCATTCAGATATATAGAGGGATAGTAGCGTGTATAGGGTTTTTAGAAAATACGATAAAACCCCTAGATAATAAACCAGTATCACAGACCTGCTTACTGCCGTCAAGCAAAATAATGCTCCCGATCCGTAATGGGATAAAAGAGGAACTAGTCTTGCCGTAAATCTCGGTCAGGATAAAGCAGTTCAAAATCTGCACGTTGTACAAGATGGACCTTGCCATCAAAGCAAATGCGGTGGTGGTGTTCCATGCCGGGTAGTTCTGCTGGGCCCATATAACGGCCAGCTTGTTGGTACATGGAGTGCGCTGGGTTAGTGATATGAATTTCAGCGCCTAGGCGTATTGATAATGTCATAGTCGTTTAGTTCGTTTCATTTTACTTGCTTTATTCTAGCGAAATTTAGCCGTATGTGGCGTAGTGTTTATGAAACGTCACGAGGTTTTCATATTGTTTTGTCACAATTTCACTGTTTTCCTTTTCCGATCAACTACTTTAAAGAGAGTCAGTGATGAGTGATTTTGATTGGGATAATATCCCAGCGAACCGAACAAAAACCACCCCTTTTCATGAGCTTGTTGAGGCCGCGCAGTCGCGTCGTGGCTTTTTGAAAACAGGATTAGGGCTTGGCGCCATTGGTTTTTTGGGACTAGGCTTAGCCGCCTGTGGTGGTAGCAGCAGCTCTGATGGTTGGGTAGCAGACCAAGCCGGCTTACCTGAGTTTAATCCAGAGGAAATTAAAGCGTTTGCTGGGTTAGAGGCAAATACGCTAGATACAGTGACTGTACCAGAGGGTTACCGTCATGCCGTGATTAATCGTTGGGGGGATAAGTTGCATGTAAGCTCTCCAGAATTTCGTGGTGATGCGAGTGAAGACGCGCGAGCACAGTTGCAGCAAATTGGTTATAACCACGATGGTTTGCACTTTTTTCCCATCGATGGCAAAGACAGTATTAGTGGTAGCAGCACAGAAGGGCTGTTAGTTACTAACCATGAATATATTACCCCGCATTTCTTTTTCCCCCAGGGCATCGTACCAGGTGGAGAAGGTTGGAATGCAGACTGGGTACGTAAGTCGCAGCACGCTCAAGGAGCTTCAGTCGTTCATGTACGTCTTAATGATCAGGGGCTTTGGGAGCCGGTTTTAGATTCTAAGTATAACCGTAGTGTAAATGGTAATACGTTAATGGAATTAGTAGGTCCCGCAGCTGGAAATGCTTCCGTGCGCACCAATAAAGATCCAGAAGGGCGTTATGTGTATGGTACCTTTGGTAACTGTGGTAATGGTTATACGTATTGGAATACTTATCTGACTTGTGAGGAAAACTTTACGGATTATTTTGGGATTGGCACAAAAAAATCCGATGAGGTGGATTACAAGCCTTATTTGACAGATAAGCAGATCGAAGCCTTTAAGCGTTATAAAGGATCAAGTAAAACCTCCAGTGGATCTTATCGTTGGGATACCCATGATGAGCGTTTTGATTGGACAATAGAGCCAAATGAAGTAAATCGATTTGGTTGGGTGG
>JAAYRP010000125.1 GCA_012518715.1 Alcaligenaceae bacterium
GGCGAGTGCGTGCTGATGTGCTGGCGCCCTCGGTAAGTGTTAAAAAAATAGGAGCTGCCGCCGGTGGATTCAGCATAGGCAGTAGAGTCGCTATGGTAAATAAGAAACTGCGACTAAAATCAAAAAATAAGGAGGTTTCCATGGAGCATGGCTTAAAGGACCGAACGCAAGGCGCGCTCGAACTGCTTAAAAAAAGCGGTGTGGTGAAGTTCATCGCTGTGCACAATGAACGTGTCTTCCACGCGCTCACCTAAAGTCATAATTTTAGCGGATTTTACGTTAATGCGTTGTGCAGTAAAGGCCTGGGCGATGCTATAGAGCAACCCTTTGCGGTCTGCGCAAACAATAGAGATTTTCCACGTGTGTGGTTGGCTCATTGGTTGGATATCCACAATAGGGGCAATAGGAAAAACCCGCGCACGTCTCGATTGTGTTTGGGGTAGATAGCGGGGAGCGGTGTCAAATGAGGTTTGTGGATGCTGTAAAAAAGTACACAACTGGTGTTGAATTGTCTTGGCAAAGCTCGTAGTGTAACGCTGATGTCGAGGTAAAAGCAGCACAAAACTATCTAAAGCCCAGCCGTGGTTGGTGGTGTAGATGCGGGCGTCCTGGGTGTTAAGGTGGTGTTGGTCAAAAAAAGCACAAATATGCATGAACAAGTCTTCG
Source organism: Alcaligenaceae bacterium (assembly GCA_012518715.1). Classification (GTDB taxonomy): domain Bacteria; phylum Pseudomonadota; class Gammaproteobacteria; order Burkholderiales; family Burkholderiaceae_B; genus Paenalcaligenes; species Paenalcaligenes hermetiae. The sequence continues at coordinate 667 of JAAYRP010000125.1, forward strand.
CGGTCGGGCGTATAAATCATGATCTGTATGGTTTCGCCCTTGCCGACGGGACGTGTTTCGACTACAGGGTGGGGGTGGAGCAACGCTTTGTGTAATGCTTGCCCATGCCAAACGATCTCATCACACTCATGACGTAAAAAATAACTAATATCAAATACATCCCAAAGGTTTTCAATATCGTTTGCATCAATGTTTTGAGCCAATAGCTGGGTGAGGGCTTGAGCTTTACGCTGTGCTAAAATCTCTGTGGCGTTTGGCTGATCGCCTTGTAAAACACGGAGTGTCAGGGTGTAGAGATCACTCAGTAGTTTGGCTTTCCATGAGTTCCATATGGTAGGGTTGGTGCCTTTGATATCGGCTACAGTTAGTAAGAACAAGGCCGATAAGCGGCGCGGGGTGCTGACATGTTTGGCAAAATCAGCAATGACCGTTGGGTCACTGATATCCCGCTTCTGTGCCACCATAGACATACTTAAATGATCATAAACTAAAAAAACAATCAGTTCGGTATCGGCTGCGTTAAGCTGATGGCGCTGACAAAACGCCAAAGCATCTTGCGCGCCAAGCTCAGCGTGATTGCCACCTCGACCTTTAGCAATATCATGGAAAAGCGCGGCGATATAAAGCACCCAAGGCCGTTCAAAAGCATCCATGAGCTGGCTGGCTAATGGATGGTCATTCGCATATTCGGCGAGCGTAAAACGGCGCAAGTTACGGATCACCATCAGTGTATGTTGGTCTACGGTGTAGACATGAAAAAGATCATGCTGCATTTGCCCCACGATATGCCGAAACTCCGGGATATAACGGGGCAAAATGTTAAGCATATTCATGAGCCGAAGAGCATGCAACACCCCTCGTGGTTGCTGTAAAATGGCTAAAAAAAGCTGTTGGTGCAAAGGCTGCTGCCGAAAAGACTCATTAATTAAACGGCGCGCGTGCCATAGAGCGCGCAGAGTCTGGGCACTAAAATGATGCAGATCACCGCGTTGCTGCAAAAGCAAAAACGCACGTAGGATGAGATCGGGGTGTTTTTGTAATTGCTCCGGCTGGCGCAGGTGCAAGCGTTGATTACGGACCTCAAAAAAAGCATCGATGGGTTCGCGTACAGGCGGTTGGGGGGAAAATAAAATCTCCTCAAGGTTTTGCATCAAAATGGTATTCATTTGATGCACGGTGCGTGCAGCCCAGTAATAGCGCTGCATGAGCTTTTCGCTTGCCTGTTGTTTATCTTTGCCCGTAAACCCATAGATACGTGCCAACTCTGGCTGATAGTCAAACAGTAATCGGTCCTCGGCACGCTGGCTAAGCAAATGCAGCTCGATACGTAAACGCATAAAAGCAGCGGAAGCGCGTGTAATGGCACGTAGTTCGGCTGGGCTCAAGAGTTGAGCCTGTGCGATTTGTTGCCATGAGTCTCCCAGCCCCATGGCTTTGGCTAGCCATAATAAAATTTGTAAATCTCGTAAAGCGCCTGGGGATTCTTTACAGTTGGGTTCAAGCGCATAGGGCGTATTTTGGTAGTGAGCATGACGCTGACGCATTTCTGCCAGCTTCGCTTGAAAGAAAGTCTTAACCTCAAGTTGCTGCTCTAAGCTTTTTTGAAGTTGTTTAAAAAGTTTGAGATGGCCAGTGATAAAGCGGGCTTCTAATTGTGCGGTTTGGGTAGCAATGTCTGCCTCGGCGGCCTCTAGACATTGGGCAATGGTACGCACACTGGAAGCCGCTTTAATGCCTATATCCCATAGCGCCGCTATAAACTGTTCAATAGCATGTTGCTCATTTAGGGATGGTGGGTGATGAAGTAAAATTAAAATATCGACATCAGAAAAGGGATAAAGCTCTTGGCGACCATAGCCACCCACGGCGATAAGAGCGCTAGCTGCTGGTAGCGGCTTTAAAGCGGTAAGCTGGGTTAAGCATTGATCCGTATAGGTGCTGAGTCGACGTAGTAAATGCTCGGATCGAGGACGCAAACGGAAGCGTTGAATGGCTTTGTGTCGTTGCCGTTGTAAGCGCTTTTTTAGTTGCGTAAGATCCGAGGCAGCTTGCATTAGCGTTTAAAACCTTTTACAAAAGCGGGCGGCTCGGGCATCTCTGGGGAAACGGTTAATACTTCGTAGCCGTCTTCTGTGACTAAAATGGTATGCTCCCATTGTGCAGATAAACTGCGGTCACGGGTAACCACCGTCCATTGATCCGGTAGTAGTTTAAGATCCCGCTTGCCAGCATTAATCATGGGCTCAATCGTAAAGATCATGCCGGGCTTAAGCTTCATCCCAGTACCAGGCTTACCGTAGTGCAATACTTGGGGGTCTTGGTGAAAGACCTGACCAATGCCATGCCCACAGTATTCGCGTACTACAGAATAGTTATGGTCTTCAGCATGTTTTTGAATAGCGTGACCAATATCACCCAGGGTGGCTCCCGGCTTTACCTGTTCGATCCCTAACCACATGCACTCATAAGTGACCTCGGTTAGACGACGAGCCAGAATGGAGGGCTCACCTACAAAATACATACGGCTGGTATCGCCAAACCACCCATCCTTAATGACAGTGACGTCTAAGTTAATGATATCGCCGTTTTTAAGTTTTTTATCACTGGGAATACCATGGCAAATGACATGGTTGACAGAGGTGCAAACGGCACCGGGAAAAGGGGGGTGCCCAGGGGGCGCGTAGCCTACTGTCGCCGACTCGACGTGAAGCACATCGCGAATATAATCTTTACATAGTTGATCGATTTCTGCGGTAGTGATACCAGGCTGAATAAAGGGTGTTAAATAGTCAAGAGTTTGGGCTGCCGCTTGGCAAGCAGCACGCATTTTATCTAAATCTGTTGGATCGGTAACAATTGGGCTCATAATAGCTTGAGTTTAATGGGAAAAAAGTAATATAATTATTGGCTATCGTAAGTCAATTCATGCGTCTTGGCAAAACGATGAGATCGGACAGATCCGTTTGATCAGCTAAGTGCTGTAAACGCACTTGATTTGCACTACAGACCGGTAGCCTTCCTATTTAGTTTAATACTTAGATTGCGTTGGTGTCTTTCTTTTTTCAGCAAAGACGGTCTTTTTGCGTTTTTACTCTTTTTTAAATCGCGCATCTAATCGTCTCAGGGTGTCTGGATATACGGTTTAACTGTTTCCTTACCGGATGTTGGATTAGATGCAAGAACAAACCCTTGGAGAACTCTCATGTCTTTAATGCGTGAAATGCTAGAAGCTGGCGTACACTTTGGCCACCAAACTCGTTTCTGGAATCCAAAAATGGAACAATACATTTTTGGCCAACGTAACCGTATCCATATCATTAACTTGGAAAAAACGGTTGTGCAGTTTGTTGAAGCCCAAAAATACCTCAGCGATCTAGCTGCTCGTGGCGGTACCATTTTATTTGTAGGTACCAAGCGTGCCGCTCGCGAAATTGTCGCTGCTGAAGCACAACGTTGTGGCATGCCTTATGTAGACAGCCGTTGGTTGGGCGGTATGATGACCAACTTTAAAACCGTTAAAACTTCCATCAAACGCCTTAAAGACATGGAAGCTCAGCTTGCTGATGGCGCGCTAGAGCGTATGACCAAAAAAGAAGGTCTGTTGTTTGAGCGCGAAATGGAAAAACTCAACAAGTCCATTGGTGGTATCAAGGACATGGCCAAACTACCCGATGCTTTATTTGTCATCGACGTTGGCTATCATAAAATTGCAGTGGCCGAAGCTAAAACGCTTGGTATCCCTGTTGTGGCAGTGGTGGATACTAACCACTCGCCCGAGGGTATCGAAAAAGTGATCCCTGGTAACGATGACTCGGCTAAAGCTATCGCTCTTTATGCTCGTGGTATGGCTGATGCCGTTCTACAAGGTCGTAACCAAGCTCTAAGCGGTTTAGTTGAGGAAATCCGCGGCGAAGAAGAGTTCGTCGAGGTAGAAGCAGCTGAACAAACCAGCGAAGAGTAATCCCTATTACCCATAGGGGGCAGGCACGGCTTATCGCAGTCGTGCACCGTAGACTTTTACTTGCCCCAGTTTACTGGGGCATGTTTTACAGATTTGGAGAAAATCGTGGCTCAAATTACAGCATCGATGGTTAAAGAATTGCGCGAGAAAACAGACGCTCCCATGATGGAGTGCAAAAACGCCTTGGTGGAAGCCGAAGGTGATATGGCTCGTGCAGAAGAACTGTTGCGCGTTAAGCTAGGTAGCAAAGCAAGCAAAGCCGCTTCTCGTATCACTGCCGAAGGTCTGGTCACGGTTTACATTGCTGACGATGCCAAAACTGGCGCCGTCGTAGAGGTAAACTGCGAAACCGACTTTGTGGCAAAAAACGAAGACTTCATCAACTTTGTTAACGAAGTAACACAGCTAGTTGCCGAGAAAAACCCAGTGGATGTTGCCGCTTTAGCGGAGCTTCCTTTCCGTGATGGTACTGTGGAAAGCGTGCGTGCTGGTCTGGTTGGTAAAATCGGTGAAAACATTACCGTACGTCGTTTCCAGCGTTTTGAAACCGAAAATAAGCTCGCCCAATACGTACACGGCGGCAAAATCGGTGTAATTGTTGATTACTCTGGTGACGATGAGGTCGGTAAAGACGTGGCAATGCACGTGGCTGCGATGAAGCCTAAAGCATTATCAGCAGAACAGGTGCCAGCCGAGGACATCGAAGCCGAGCGCTCCGTTGCTGCACAAAAAGCAGCCGAGTCCGGTAAGCCTGCTAATATCGTAGAAAAAATGGTAGAGGGTGCAGTAAACAAATTCCTTAAAGAGGTCACGTTGCTATCTCAGCCATTTGTTAAAAATGATAAACAAAGCGTTGAGCAAATGCTCAAAGAAAACAACGCTACTGTTGCTGCTTACACCGTATATGTCGTAGGCGAAGGTATCGAGCGTCGCAACGAGGACTTTGCTGCCGAGGTTGCTGCCGTAACAGGTGCCTAAGTATTTAGTTTGATTGAACAAGGCGCAGGTGTATTGCCTCTAGGCAATACCTTGCGCTCTGTTTTATACTTTCACTGTTCTAACTCTCGGAATTTCTGTCATGAACACCCCTTTATACAAGCGCGTTTTGCTTAAATTATCTGGCGAAGCGCTCATGGGCGAAGATGCCTTTGGAATTAACCGCGCAACGATCATGCGCATGACTGAAGAAATATCCGAAGTCGCAAAGCTAGGTGTTCAGGTCGCTATTGTCATTGGCGGGGGTAATATCTTCCGTGGGATTGCTCCTGGTGCTCAAGGTATGGATCGTGCAACTGCAGACTATATGGGCATGATGGCAACCGTAATGAATGCTTTAGCCCTGCAGGATGCACTAAAAAATGCTGGCTTAGATGCTCGCGTTCAGTCCGCTCTTAATATTGAGCAGGTGGTCGAACCTTATATTCGTCCTAAGGCCCTACGCTACCTCGAGGAAGGCAAGGTTGTTGTGTTTGCAGCGGGTACAGGGAACCCTTTTTTTACTACAGATACTGCAGCGGCATTGCGCGGGGCAGAAGTTGGCGCGGAAATCGTCTTAAAAGCGACAAAGGTAGATGGTATTTATAGCGCAGACCCAAATAAAGACCCTGGTGCAACACGTTATGCGCGAATTAGTTTTGACGAGGCAATTGTGCGTCGTCTCGAGGTCATGGATGCCACTGCTTTTGCGCTATGTCGTGATCAAAAGCTCCCCATTAAAGTTTTTTCTATTAATAAGCCTGGCGCACTACGTCGTGCAGTGTGTGGTGAAGACGAAGGCACTTTAGTGCACGTTTAATATAGGAATAGTTATGAGTCTTTCAGAGATTAAAAAATCCGCTGAAGATCGTATGAAAAAATCGATCGAAGCCCTAGTCACCAATTTAGCCAAAATTCGTACTGGTCGTGCTACGCCCGGTATTCTTGATCATGTTTCGGTGGAATACTACGGCTCCGAGGTTCCTGTTAGTCAAGTGGCTAATATCACCGTTGCTGATGCGCGTACACTAAGCTTACAAGTATGGGAAAAACAAATGGCTCCGGTTGTAGATAAAGCCATTCGTGAGTCCGATTTGGGTTTAAATCCAATTCTGTTGGGTGAGACCATTCGTGTGCCTATGCCTCCTTTAACCGAGGAGCGTCGACGTGATTTGACTCGCATTGTGCGTGCTGAAGGCGAGGACGCTAAGGTAGCGGTGCGTAATTTACGTCGGGATGCGAACGACTCTTCTAAGCGCTTACTCAAAGATAAGGAAATATCCGAAGACGAGGATCGTCGTTTTCAGGAAGAAATTCAACGTCTTACAGATAAATTCGTCGCTGAGATTGATCGGTTAATTGCCGAAAAAGAAGACGAAGTGATGACGGTCTAATACCGTTAGGTGGTTGCGATGCTGTTTAGCTCTACTCAAACCATACCCGACTACAGCGCAGTGCCGCGCCACCTTGCCATTATTATGGATGGTAATGGGCGATGGGCGACCCGTCGCATGTTACCTCGTACAGCAGGTCATGTCCGTGGGGTTCAGTCCGTGCGCCGTGTAGTAGAAGGCTGTGGTAAAGCAGGGGTGAAATACCTCACATTGTTTGCTTTTAGTTCTGAAAACTGGCGACGTCCCGAAGAAGAGGTTTCTCTTTTAATGCGATTGTTTGTGCAAGCCCTTGAAAAAGAGGTGCATAAACTTGAGCAGCAAGGGGTGCGATTACGAGTGGTCGGGGATTTAAGTCGTTTTGACCCTAATTTGCGCGAATTAATCCATCAGGCTGAGCAAAAAACGGCGCATAACGACGCTTTGCATTTAACAGTTGCAGCTAATTACGGTGGGCGCTGGGATATTTTACAAGCCACGCAGCAGTTACTTAAAAATCAGCCACAACTTTGTCAGAATCCCTCTCAGCTCGACGAGGCGGCTTTTAGCCCGTACTTATCGATGGCTTTTGCACCAGAGCCCGATTTGTTTATTCGTACGGGGGGAGAGCAACGTATTTCTAACTTCTTAATTTGGCAGCTAGCGTATACAGAGCTGTACTTTACTGATGTCTATTGGCCGGACTTTGGGCTAAAACACCTACAAGAAGCTTTTGACTGGTATAGTAAACGGGAACGCCGTTTTGGGCGGACGAGTGCTCAGCTTTAATTCACATTTAGGTTCTGTATGTTAAAACAACGCGTTGTTACAGCTGCTATTTTGATTGCACTGTTATTAGGCGCTATATGGGCACCAACGCCATGGGCATTGGTGCTTATTTTATGTGTCATGGCCAGCTGTGCCGTTTGGGAGTGGTTACGACTTTCTTATAGCGATAAGCCACTGGTTCCCACTCTTGTTGCTGTGGCTTTTGCCTTCATGACATGGGGGTATGCACGCCAATGGATCATCGATGCAGAACAAGGGTTAATGCATTCGCACCCTTTTTTGCTGATTAGCCCGATTGTTTTGGCATATTGGGTCATTGGTGTCGGTTTTATGCTCGCCATGGCGCAAACACAAAAGCGGCAAAATCCCCTTGCGCTGTCCTTATTTGGCGTAATGAGTATAGCGGTGGCCTGGGCTGCCTTGGTCGATATGTGGTTATATCGTGGTGCGTGGTACTTATTATCCATGATGGCCGTGGTTTGGGTGGCTGATATTGCTGCTTATTTTAGTGGTAAGGCGTTTGGTCAACGCAAGTTAGCCCCGCGCATTAGTCCAGGGAAAACGTGGGCAGGCTTAGGTGGGGGGGTACTGGCTGTGGTTGCTTGGGTACTGATTAGTAGTACCTGGTCCGGTTCTTTTGGTGCAGAGCTAGTTGCTAATTGGTCCTGGTTTGGTGCTATGGTTTTTGCTGTGCTTCTAGCGTTATTTTCTGTGGTGGGGGATTTATTTGAGTCGCTGCTCAAGCGACGTGCTGGTTACAAAGATTCCAGCCAACTTTTACCAGGTCACGGTGGTGTTTTAGATCGTATTGATGCGCTTATTCCCGTGGCTCCGCTGGCTGCTTTTGTGGCAGGGCCATGGTTGCAGGCTTTGCTAACTAACCCCGTTAATTCTTAGCATTTATGATTCAGTCTATCTGTGTGTTGGGCTCGACCGGCTCCATTGGAAAAAGTACCTTAGATGTGATTGCGCGTCATCCAGAAACGATGCGCGTGTATGCCTTATCTGCTTTTAGCCAAATGGTGGAGCTGGCTCAACAAGCCCAACAAAGTCAAGCTAAAGTCGTGGTCGTACCAGATGCGGCGGCGGCACAAAGGTTTAAAGACGCTTGGAATAGCTCTTTGCCCTTGCCAGAAATCCGTTTAGGCACCGAAGGATTAAACAGCGTAGCTAGTGCGCCAGAAGTCACTACCGTGATGGCCGCTATTGTTGGCGCCGCCTGTTTAGAGCCTGCGTTGGCTGCAGCTAAATCCGCAAAGCGGATATTATTGGCTAATAAAGAATCTCTAGTGGCAGCAGGGGGCTTGTTTATGCAGGCTGTGCGCGAATCCGGTGCGCAGGTGTTACCCATAGACAGCGAACACAATGCGATGTTTCAATGCTTACCTCCAGAGGCTCAGTGTAGTGCACCTACAGAACCACATGGCACCATACGGCGTTTGTTGCTAACCGCTTCGGGGGGGCCCTTTAGAGAAGCCGCTCCAGATCAACTGCATCACGTGACTCCAGAGCAGGCATGTAACCACCCTAATTGGTCAATGGGGCGCAAAATTTCTGTGGATTCAGCCACGATGCTCAACAAGGGTTTAGAGGTGATTGAGGCACACTGGCTCTTTGCTATGCCTGCAGATAAAATCCAGGTGGTTGTCCACCCACAAAGTGTTGTGCATTCGATGGTGGAATATACCGATGGCTCTATCTTAGCTCAGCTTGGACAACCTGATATGCGCACTCCTATTGCTTATGGTCTTGGCTATCCTCAGCGTATCCAAAGCGGGGTAGGGCTTATGGACTTAGTGCAATTGGGGCGCTTAGATTTTTATGCGCCGGATTTTGCCCGTTTTCCTTGTTTGCAGTTGGCTTTTGATGCGCTCAATACTTCTCAGGCAGCCTGTGTGGCCCTAAACGCGGCTAACGAGGTAGCGGTTGATGCTTTTTTACAAGAAAAAATCCGCTATACCCATATACCTCAGGTGATAGCGCATACTATAGATCGGATTGAAAAAAAGGTTTATGTATTGGCGGAGCTTGCGGATGTGTTAGCACTGGATCAACATGCGCGAGCCTTGGCCAATGAGCAGACTCAAGTTTTTATGAGTGTCCACTAATATGTTAATAACACTGCTGGCTTTTGCTGTTGCGATTGGCTTGCTTGTCACCATTCATGAGCTGGGTCATTATTGGGTGGCTAAGCGTTGTGGTGTACATATCGAGCGCTTTTCCATTGGTTTTGGGCGGGTGCTTTTTAAGCGTACAGATAAGCACGGTTGTGAGTGGGCTATCTCAGCTTTGCCTTTAGGTGGATACGTGATGATGCGTAGCCAAGTCCCTGAGCAGGCGCCGGAAGCCATAAAACAGAGTGCTTTTGAAAGTAAAACCGTAGGGCAGCGGGCTGCTATTACTGTTGCTGGCCCAGTAGCCAACTTATTATTGGCTGTACTGTTGTATGCGTTGGTAGGTTGGGTTGGTACACAGGAGCCTGCCGCGCTATTAGCTCAACCGCCGTTGCAAACCGCTGCAGCACAAGCGGGTATCGAGGCAGGCGATCGAGTGCTGGCTTTAGACCAGAAGCCAGTGGCCTCTTGGTCGCAATTACGCTGGCAGCTTCTAGACAAAATGCATACGGGGGCAAATATTGATTTGACCCTAGAGCGCGCTGGTGGGGCTCAAGTCACACGATCATTATACTTACCCCCTTCCTTGTTAGAACCAGAGCAGGACCCTTTAGCATTAGCCGGTTTAATGTTGGCAACGCCACAACCAAGCGTGCGTCAGGTGATAGCGGGTTCGGCAGCAGCTCGCGCAGGGCTGATGGAAAATGATATATTGGTGGCCATTGATGCCAAATCTATTCAGAGTGCCAAGCAGTTTGTAGAGGCGATTCAGGCTCGGCCTGATCAAACCATTCAACTAACGGTGTTGCGCGAAGAACAGCCGCTGACAATACCTGTGCAGGTTGAGGCGCATTTGGATGACAAAGGTATTAAAACTGGTCGAGTAGGGATCATGCTGGGGGCCAATATTGAAATGGTAACGGTACGTTATGGCCCTATTCAAAGCATACAGCAAGGTCTAACTCGCACGGTGGATACCTTTTGGCTTTCATTGAAAATGCTGGCCCGCATGGTGACTGGTGATGTATCAGTGAAAAACATCAGTGGACCTGTTTCCATTGCGGATTATGCCGGACAAAGCGCACGTATAGGGTTAAGCGCCTATATACATTTTCTTGCACTCATCAGTATAAGTATAGGATTATTAAATCTTTTACCTATACCTATGTTAGATGGTGGGCATTTGCTGTATTATGCCATCGAGGCCGTAACAGGACGTCCGGTATCGGATGAAATAAAGCTTGTTGGGCAACGAATAGGCATAGCACTGCTTGCTGCATTGACCATGCTGGCTTTTTTTAATGATTTTAATCGGTTATTAAATTAGTCACATGTCTTATAATATCAACCTCTTTGACTACGCAAGGACAATCAAGGATGTCATCTAGCCGAAAAAAACAATTTGCTTTGCGTGCGGTATCTGCTGCGATGGCGGCATTGCTTGCGCCACTAGCTAATGCATTCACCCCCTTTGTGATTCAGGATATTCAGGTTAATGGCATTCAGCGTATTGATCCCGGTGCCGTATTTGGATTTTTGCCAGTAAAAGTAGGCGAAAGCTTTGATGAAAGCAAAGCCAGTGAATCCATTCAGCGTTTATATTCCAGCGGTTTTTTCAATGATGTCAAAATCGATGTGGAAAATAACGTTTTAGTGATTACGGTTCAAGAGCGTCCCACTATTGCTTCGATCAGCTTTAACGGGATGCGCGAGTTTAATGATAAAAATATCACTCAGGCCTTGGCGCAGGTTGGCTTTTCAGAGGGGCGCGTATTTGATCGCTCTATGCTTGAGCGCGCCGAGTTTGAGCTTAAACAACAGTATCTTGCCAAAGGTAAATATGGCGTAGAGGTCACCCCGATTATTACGCCTTTGCCACGTAACCGTGTAGGGATTAGTTTTGATGTCTTCGAGGGGGATCTTGCCAAAATTAAAGAAATTAATTTGGTGGGCAACCAGCAGCTAAAGACCAATGAGCTGCTCAAACAAATGCAGTTGACCACTTCTGGCATGATGACGTGGTATACCGGTAGCAACAAATACTCGCGAGAAAAGCTAGAAGGGGACATTGAGCGTTTACGCTCTTACTACTTGGATCGAGGGTTTTTAGAGATCCAGATTGAGCCTCCACAGGTCTCGATTTCGCCTGATCGTAAAGATATTTTTATTACACTTACGATTCACGAGGGGGATCGTTATCGTCTCAGTGATGTGAAATTAGCAGGTGACTTACTCGGTTTAGATGCGCAAATCCAACCTTTGGTCACAGTTAAAGCGGGGGAAACATTCTCAGCCGAAAAAACCAATCAAACAGTAGAAGCCATTTCTAGCTATTTGGGTGGTTTGGGCTATGCTTTTGCAAACATTAACCCTAATCCTGTTTTGGATCGGGAAAATAAAACAGCTGATCTTACTTTTTATGTGGATCCTGGGCGTCGGGTATATGTGCGTCGGATTGAGATCGGCGGTAACGTACGCACACGCGATCAGGTAATTCGCCGTGAAATGCGTCAACACGAGGCCGCTTGGTATGACGCTCAAGACATTGCTACTTCGCGTGATCGTATCGACCGCTTAGGTTACTTTACAGAGGTGGATGTTTCTACCGCTGCGGTACCGGGTACCGCGGATCAGGTCGATGTACATGTCGAGGTCAAGGAAAAACCCACAGGTATGATTAACCTTGGGGTTGGATACGGCTCGACGGATAAGCTCATGCTGACTGGGGGCATTAGTCAGGATAATATTTTTGGTAGTGGTAATAGCTTGTCATTACAGGTGAATACCAGTAAATCCAACCGGGCAGCGATTTTAGCGCACACGGATCCATATTGGACTAAAGACGGAATTAGTAAAACCACGTCTTTGTATTACCGTCGCACTACCCCTTACGATAATGATTATTCGGATGGCGATTATGAGGTCACAGCGATCGGGGCAGGGTTAAATTTTGGTATTCCGATTTCGGAAAACGATCGGATTTACATGGGTGCAAGTTACGAGCACAACCGTCTCGATCGTTTGGATCCGCGATACACGCCATTAGCCTATCAGGAGTTTGTGCGAGAATTCGGTAAAAGCACGAATGCTTTTATCTTTAACGTAGGTTGGGATAAGGATACTCGCGATAGTGCGATTGCTCCCACACGGGGTGGCTACACACGGTTATCAGGTGACTTTTCAACCTTAGACTTACGCTATTATATGCTTAGTGCTCAGCAGCAGTATTATCTGCCACTTGGCACAGACTATACTTTAGCGTTAAATGGATTAGTGGATTGGGGTAAGTCTTATGGCGGCCGTAGTTTCCCTGTGATTAAAACCGTTTATGCAGGGGGTATTGGCTCAGTACGTGGCTTCGAGGGAGCCTCTTTGGGTCCACGCGATACCCTAACGGGTGACTATCTAGGGGGGTCGCGTCGCGTTGTTGGTAATGTTCAGTTGTATCTGCCTTTCCCTGGAGCAACGCGTGACCGAACTTTACGTTGGTTCATCTTTGGCGATGTGGGTCGAGTTGACAATACCAGTGGTGGATGTGCAAAAGGGCGTCCGAATGATCCCGCTACCGATGCTTGCGGCTGGAAATACGCAGCAGGTATAGGCTTCTCTTGGCAGTCGCCCATGGGGCCCTTGGAGCTTTCCTACGGCCGTGCGCTGAACACGAAGCCGGGTGATGAAAAGCAAGCTTTCCAATTCCAAATTGGGACAGGGTTTTAATAATATATATTTTTTTAGCAGCAACTTTAGCAAGGTGGATTTTCATGAAATCTAAATTCGCATTACAACTTACACAAATCGCTCGTCAGTTAGGCCGTAATCAACGCGCGTTAATGATGGCTGCCGCGCTCGGCCTTTCCGTTGCCGCAACGCCTATTGCCCAAGCACAAACTAAAATTGGCTTTGTTAGCACAGAACGCATTTTGCGTGACTCTCAGCCTGCTAAAGCTGCTCAAGCCAAAATCGAATCCGAGTTTAAGCGTCGTGATGATGAACTCCAAAATATGGCCAATAAGCTTCGTAATGACGCACAAAAATTTGATAAAGATGCGCCAGCTCTTTCTGAAGCTGAACGCATTAAACGTCAACGCCAATTGGCGGACTTAGATTCTGATTTACAGCGTAAACGACGAGAGTTCCAAGAGGACTTTAACCGTCGCCGTAACGAAGAGTTTTCTGCAATTGTAGAAAAAGCAGACGCGGCCATCCAAAAAATCGCAGAAACGCAGGGCTATGACATTATTATTCAAGATGCTGTCACCGTTAGCCCACGCGTAGATATCACTGATGAGGTAC
>JAAYRP010000126.1 GCA_012518715.1 Alcaligenaceae bacterium
AGGATTAACCGCTTTGCAGAATCAGCCCCCTTCTATCTTTGCTGAGCGCTATCCCGTTGCGCTCTTTACTGGTGTTGTGGATTTCTTGCTGCTTTTTGGTGCGGCACATGTATCGTATTGGTGGCGGGGTCACTCAAGCCACTGCCAACGCCCCCCAGATTACTAAGCTGGGCGCCTTTTTACGACGCACCAGCTTAGATGAGCTACCCCAATTTTACAATGTACTCCAAGGGCGGATGTCCATTGTGGGGCCGCGTCCCCACGCGCTTGCGCATAATGAATACTACAAAGATTTGGTCGAATCCTACATGAAACGCCATAAAGTTAAACCAGGTGGGCACAGGTAAATGGATTGCGTGGGGAAACCGATACAGTGGAAAAAATGCAAAAACGGGTGGACTACGATCTGTGGTATATCAATAACTGGTCGTTATGGTTAGACCTAAGAATTATTGCCATGACGATATTTAAAGGGTTTATCAATAATAAACCATAAAAAACACCCCGTCCTGACTGACACCCGTCATCATAAATTGTGATGGCAGCATGATCAAATACTGTTTTACGCACGACCAATGCGACGCTACACTACCTTTATCCTGTTAGTCATACCGATTTTTTTAAGGCGGAGACAAAAATGAAAACCTATCGTATTGGTCAAATCGTACCCAGCTCTAACACCACCATGGAAACCGAAATCCCAGCCATGCTCAATGCTCGCATGGGGATTTTGCCAGAGGATCGCTTTACGTTTCATTCTTCGCGTATGCGCATGATGAACGTCACACCCGAAGAGCTTAAAGCCATGGATGCTGCTAGCGATCGCTGTGTGGTGGAGCTTGCCGATGCGCGTTGTGATGTAATGGCTTATGCCTGCTTGGTGGCGATTATGGCACAGGGTAATGGCTACCACCGTCAATCCCAAGAGCGCCTAGAAGCCGCAGTTAAAAGCACAGGCGTGGATATTCCTGTCCCAAGCTCTGCCGGGGCGCTGGTAAACAGCATGAGCGAGTTTGGTATCAAGAAAATTTCGGTTATTGCCCCTTACATGAAGCCACTGACTCAGCGTGTGGTGGAGTACATCGAACACGAGGGCATCGAGGTCAAAGACTCAATCAGTCTTGAAGTATCGGATAACCTTGAGGTCGGTTTGCTTAACCCCGAAAACTTGCTAGAGCACGTGAAGCGTTTAGACCACGATGGCGTTGATGCCGTTGTGTTGTCCGCCTGCGTGCAGATGCCTTCTTTGCCAGCAATTCAGCGTGCCGAAGACATGATTGGTAAACCCGTGCTGTCCGCATCGGTGGCCACGGTATACCAGATGCTTAAAACCCTAGGTCTAGAGACCCGCGTACCCGATGCGGGCTTCTTGCTCTCCGGTAAAACAGCTATTTAATTACGGTTTCTGCCCCCAACCCCGCTATCGGCGGGGTTTTTTTGTGCCTGCGTTAAAATACGGTTTTCAAGTCAATAGGGGGATAGGCATGGATTTGGTCAGCCTGCGGTTTTTTGTGCGCGTGGTCGAAGAAGGCACAATCAGCCAAGCGGCGCAGCGCGAGCATATTGCCGCCGCCGCGGTTAGTCGCCGTATTGCCGATCTGGAAGATCAGCTCGGCACACCCTTACTGCGGCGCACAAACAAGGGGGTACACCCAACCCAAGCCGGTATGGAACTGCTATACCGCGCCCGCAGTATTTTAAATAGCGTTCAAGATTTAAAAAGTCATTTACAAGGATATTCACAGGGACAACAAGGCCATATCCATTTGTTAGCAAATATATCCGTTATTTCCCAGCATTTACCCCACATTTTAGCGGATTTTATTTCTGCACACCCCGGGGTGCAATTAAAAATCGAAGAAAAAAACAGTTTAGAAATTGTTTATGAAATAGAAAAATCACAAGCCGATATAGGAATTTACACAGCATTACCCCACGATGCCGATATTGAGAGTTATTTTTTTCGGCATGATCATCTTGGGGTGCTGGTTCCTTTACACCATGATTTAGCTCAATTTGATCGTCTTTTTTTTGAGCAGTGTTTGGATTATGACCATATTATTTTACGAGCAGGCACCCAGCTAAATTACCAAATTACCAAAATTGCGATGGAGGCCAACCGTAGTATTCCTGTACGTGCAGAGATCGATAGTTACGAGGCCATGTGCTTGCTGGTCAACGCGGGTATGGGCATCGGTGTTTTACCCCATCAGAGCACTAAAACGTTTCAGATACCCAATACACGATTTGTTTGGCTTAATGATGCTTGGGCACAACGCGAACTCCTCATTGGTGTACGGCGAAAAAAGGAGCTTTCTCCTAGTGCAAAAATATTATTGGAGTTTTTGCAAAACAATGACACAACTTATATGAAAAATATCTAAATATATTCCTTGACGTAGACCTAGCATTCATACTAAAGTGTTTAATCAGTAGGTTATCAAGTTCGTCGAAGTTCGTTCAATCTGTTTGCTACATAGTAAATTGCATTGCCCAATTTTGTACCTTGAAAATCTGTTCGTCGGGCGCAGTCGCTCATTTATTTTTTAGGAAGCATCTATCATGCAAACAGAATACGGCATCGTAAAATGGTTTAACAACGAAAAAGGCTTCGGCTTCATCACCCCCGAAAACGGTGGTAAAGACCTATTCGTACATCACTCTGACATTCTTGGCACTGGTTACAAGTCTTTGGACGAAAACCAGCGCGTTTCTTTTGAATCCGCTCAGGGTCAAAAAGGCCCTCAAGCCAAATCCGTACAAAAAATCTAATTTTTTGTAAAGATTAAAAAAAGCCGCATGTATACCATGCGGTTTTTTTACGCCTACTCACTTTGAGCCTTATTTATCTAAGCGGTTTTGGCGTACATGCTGTTGTTTTAGGATCTCATGAATCCCTGCCATGACCCGCTCTACCGAGCCGGCATGCTTTTGTACCCAGTGCAATCCTGCATCAGCCATGCGCTGGCGCTGTGTGCTGTCTTCCAAAAGCTGCATGGAGGTTTTCAGGGCGGCTTCGGCATTTTGTACACGCAAGGCCGCGCCTTCGTTAAGGGCATCATCTACGGCTTGCTCAAAATTACGTGTATGCGGCCCTAAAATTACTGGCACGCCCAGCGCACAAGCTTCGATAAAATTCTGTCCACCGAGTGGAGCAAAACTACCACCAATGATTGCTACCTGCGCTTGTGCATAATACCAGGGCATCTCCCCTAGGGAGTCGCCCAAAAGCACATCAGCTTCTTTGCAGCATGCTAAAGAACGGCTAGTGCAATCACCGC
>JAAYRP010000127.1 GCA_012518715.1 Alcaligenaceae bacterium
CACGGGTGAAAGTTTACCCGTACTTAAGCAGAGCGGCGATAGGCTGTATGCGGGTTCGATTAACGGCATGGGCGAGCTGCAATACCGCACACAAGGTACTTATGATGAGAGTTTGCTAGCTCGTATTGCCATTTCAGTGCAGCAAGCACAACAAAGCAAAGCGCCTGTACAGCGTTTTGTGGATCGTTTTTCTCAGGTGTATACGCCTATCGTGACGTTTGGGGCTTTAGTGCTTGCCCTATTAGGTCCATGGCTGTTTGGTGGTACGTGGTTGGATTGGGTTTATAAAGCACTGGTTTTGTTAGTGATTGCTTGCCCATGCGCATTAGTGATTTCCACACCGGTAGCAGTAGTAAGCGCTTTAGCTACTGCTGCTAAGGCGGGCTTATTGGTAAAAGGGGGATTACATTTAGAGCGCGCTCGACGATTGGACTATTTAGCGGTAGATAAAACGGGCACGATTACAGCAGGGATGCCGGTTTTACAGGACCAATGGGTGGCGCCAGCGTACCCATTAGAAACGGTGGAGCAGATGGCTTATGCTTTGGCGAGCCGTTCTGATCATCCGGCTTCGCAAGCGCTAGCACGCTCACTGGAGGGGGCTGTGTCCGCATTGCCGGTAAAGGATTTTCAAGCGGTCGCGGGAGCGGGTGTGATGGCCACACAAAATGGTGTGAGCTGGCAGCTTGGGCGTTTAAGCTGGCTGAGCCATGCACCGCTCAGTGCAGACTTAATATCTTGGCAGAAAACATGGCAACAAGCGGGAGCCAGTTTTGTTTACTTAGCCAAAGCACAGCAGGTGGTTGCCGCGTTTGCGATTGCAGATCAAATAAAATCTGGGGTTCAGGCCGTAATGGCCGATTTAGCTCGGCTAGGAGTAAAGGTGGAAGTGTTATCGGGAGATAACAGCGCGGCTGTGCAGCATGTAGCAAACCAGGCAGGTATTCCTCTAGCCCAAGGGGATTTACTACCAGAAGATAAGTTACGCATTATCACAGAGCGTACACAAACTGAAGGGTTTAGTGCCATGGTAGGAGATGGAATTAATGATGCTCCCGCCTTGGCAAAAGCAGACCTAAGTTTTGCTATGGGGGCGTTAGGGTCGGACATGGCCATTGAAACGGCAGACATTGCAATTATGAATGACGACCTTGCTAACATACCGTATACGATTCGTTTATCTCAGCGTTTACATCGTGTTTTGGTGCAGAATATTAGTGCAGCTATTGGGATTAAATTGGTGTTTTTAGCGCTGGCTATAGCTGGGGTAGCAACGATGTGGATGGCCGTTTTTGCCGACGTAGGAGCAAGCCTATTAGTGGTTTTAAATAGCTTGCGGTTGCTAAAATCGACGCCAAGCGCTTAAATAAATAGATACAGCTAATTAATTATTTATTTAGGATAGTCTTCAATGATCGCTTTACTCGAGGCCAAGCGCGCCGGCTTGTTGGCGCGTAAACATTGGGTTTCAAACTGTATCGCGGGCATTATTGTCGGGGTTGTGGCGCTGCCCTTGGCCATGGCCTTTGCTATTGCGTCGGGCGTTAAACCAGAACAGGGGATTTACACCGCGATTGTAGCCGGCCTGGCCGTCTCGATTTTAGGTGGTAGCCGCGTCCAGATTGCTGGGCCTACTGGGGCGTTTATCGTGATTCTGTCTGCCATTGTGGCGCAACATGGCGTGGATGGCTTACAGATAGCTACGCTGATGGCGGGGGTTATTCTTTTGCTGCTGGGCGCTGCGCGCTTGGGAGCAATTATTAAATTTATCCCTGCTCCTGTTATTGTAGGGTTTACGGCGGGGATTGGTGTCATTATCTGGGTAGGGCAGTGGAAAGATTTTTTTGGCTTACCCGCTGTAACAGGGCAGCATTTTCATGAAAAGTTTTGGCAGCTGATCACCTCTTTCCCTCAAATGGATTTGATGACGACTTTTGTTGCTGTTTTGTCGTTATTGATTGTGATTTATACGCCGCGTATCCCACGCATGCGGCGTATTCCTGGTCCTTTGGTCGCGCTGGTGGTGTTGACCTTGGTGCAGTCGATTTTTCAGTTCTCTAGTGTGGCAACCATTGGGAGTGCTTTTGGGGAAATCCCTCGGGGGCTGCCCAGTTTTCAGCTACCTGAAATCAGTCTTAACCGCTTGGTTGAGCTCATTGGTCCGGCTTTTGCGATTGCCATGCTGGGGGCAATTGAATCGTTATTATCAGCGGTGGTGGCAGACAGCATGAGCAATACGCGCCACAACTCGAATCAGGAGCTCATCGGGCAGGGGATAGCTAATATTCTAGCACCGCTTTTTGGGGGGATTGCGGCCACAGGCGCGATTGCGCGTACAGCTACCAACGTTCGTAATGGGGGAAATAGTCCCATTGCTGGTATTGTGCATGCTATTGTACTGATGCTGGTGCTAATTGTTTTAGCCCCATTAGCTGTACACATTCCTTTGGCTACTTTAGCGGCGATTTTATTTATGGTCGCATGGAATATGAGCCAGCCTCGGCTTGTGTGGCATACAATTCGAAGCGCGCCTAAAGCGGATGTGCTGATTTTGCTCGTCACCCTGGGGTTGACGGTTTTTGCTGATTTGGTTGTCGCTGTCAATATCGGGGTCGTGCTAGCCATGTTGCATTTTCTAAAGCGCATGGCCGATAGTGTACGTATTGAACCTCAGTCAGCGCGTGCTTTAAAGCGAGAATTTGCTGCGGATGCCATCCAAGTGCCGGCTCATGTGGCGGTCTTTAGTGTAGAGGGGCCTTTTTTCTTTGCTGCGGTGGATCCTTTTGAGCGCGCATTGGAGCAGGTGGATAGCAATGTGCATACTGTGGTGTTACGTTTACATCATGTGCCGTTTGCCGATGGTACAGCTTTATCGGCTCTGGACAAGGCCGTAGATAGCTGCAAGCGTAAACAGATCCGCTTATTATTATCCGAGGTTAACCCAGCGATTCGTCGTAAGCTTAATCGTATGGGGATTACGAAAAAATTGGGGGCGAGTGCTATTCATGATTCGATTCCGAGTGTGATGACAATGCTTGATCATGA
>JAAYRP010000128.1 GCA_012518715.1 Alcaligenaceae bacterium
AGGGGTGGTTGGTTTACTGCTCGCTCCATTTGGTGGCTTCGCCTTTAATCTCGCTGCTATCACCGCCGCCCTTTGTTTAAATCCAGATGCTCATCCTGATCCAAAAAAGCGCTATCATGCTGCGGTTTGGGCGGGTCTCTTTTACTTAAGTTGTGGTTTAGGGGGAGCTGCCTTAATTCAGTTCTTTTTAGCCATGCCCAAGCCCTTTATAGCTGCCATTGCCGGCTTGGCCCTTATCGGCACCATCAGTCAAAGCTTTGGCCAGGCCTTTTCTGAGCCTGCTCACCGTGAAAGCGCTCTCTTTGCTTTTTTAGCTACCGCTTCTGGTATCAGTTTATTTAATATTGGCAGTGCGTTTTGGGGGCTACTTTGTGGGCTCATAGTTCACCATCTTTTTCGCTCAGCAAACACCCCTACCTAGTCTTAGAAAGGGCCTACTTTCACCACTACTTCCATAAAAAAACCCCAAAAAGCCAGACCTTGATCCGCTTTTTGGGGTTGACATGGTGGCGAGCTAAACAGCCACTTTATACGTGATTATTTGCCTTCGAGGAAAGACTTTAGCTTATCCGCACGGCTAGGGTGACGCAGCTTACGCAAAGCCTTAGCCTCAATCTGACGAATACGCTCACGCGTCACATCAAATTGTTTACCCACTTCCTCTAAGGTTTGATCCGTACTCATTTCGATACCAAAGCGCATACGTAAAACTTTGGCTTCACGAGGTGTTAGCGAGTCTAAGACCTCTTTCACCACATCACGCATCGAACCATGTAACGCCGAATCCGAAGGTGAAATGGTATTGGTATCCTCAATGAAATCGCCTAAGTGAGAATCATCATCATCACCGATTGGCGTTTCCATAGAAATCGGCTCTTTAGCAATCTTGAGGATTTTGCGTACCCGGTCCTCGGGCATATCCATTTTTTGTGCCAAGGTTGCTGGATCTGGCTCAACCCCTGTTTCTTGTAGAATCTGGCGGTTGATACGGTTCATTTTATTGATGGTTTCAATCATATGAACCGGGATACGAATCGTGCGTGCTTGGTCTGCAATCGAACGGGTAATTGCCTGACGAATCCACCATGTCGCATAAGTGGAGAACTTATAACCACGACGGTATTCAAATTTGTCCACCGCCTTCATCAAGCCAATGTTTCCTTCTTGAATCAAATCCAAGAACTGCAAACCACGGTTGGTGTATTTTTTAGCAATAGAAATCACCAAACGTAGGTTCGCTTCTGTCATGTCACGCTTGGCTTTGCGTGCTTTGGCTTCGCCCGTTAACATGCGTTTGTTGGCTTCTTTAAGATCCGTTAAAGGTAAGACAACGCTTGCTTGGATCTCCAATAGCTTTTCTTGGATTTCTTGAATCGCCGGCACATAACGTTCCAGAGACTCCGCATAAGGTGGGTTCGCTGCCAACTCATTCGTCACCCACTCTAAGTTAGTCTCATTACCAGGGAAGCTTTTAATAAAATGCGAACGAGGCATTTCTGCGCGGTTTACACAGATTTGCATAATTTCGCGCTCTAAGGCTCGGACTTCCGCCACTCGCTCACGCATGGTGTCAGCCAGTTTTTCTACCATCTTCGCCGTAAAACGGATCCCCATAAATTCATTGAGGATGTTTTCTTTAGCCTCGATATAACCAGGGCTACGGTAGCCTTCGGATTCAAAGGCGATGCGCATTTTCTCAAACCACTCTTGAATCACATCAAATTTTTTAAGTGCTTTGGTGCGAAGGTATTCAAGCTGTTTGCTACTCATGCCACCTGCTGGGCCCTCGTCGTCTTCGTCCGTCACACCGGTTCCAGCATATTCCTCGCCATCATCATCAATCAGGCCGTCCACGACCTCATCAATGCTTAACTCACCCTCACGCACTTCATTGATATAGGCCAACACCTCGTTAACCGTCGTGGGACACGCTGCAATGGCCATCACCATGTGCTTTAAGCCGTCCTCAATGCGTTTAGCGATCTCGATCTCGCCCTCACGAGTCAATAGCTCCACGGAGCCCATTTCTCGCATGTACATGCGTACTGGGTCTGTCGTACGACCAAAGTCTGAATCTACAGTAGTAAGTGCGGCTTCTGCCTCGTCATCCACATCGTCGTCACTCGACGCCAATGGGGTGCTATCGCTCATTAACAAGGTATCGGCATCAGGGGCTTGATCATAAACAGAAATCCCCATATCGCCAAAGGTGCCAATAATACCCTCAATGGCTTCCGCATCTACTAAATCATCAGGAAGGTGGTCATTGATTTCGCTGTAAGTCAGGTATCCACGCTCTTTACCCAGCTTAATCAAGGCCTTGAGTCGGTTACGACGAGCCTCTAGCTCTTCGGGTGTGAGCTGACCACGGCTACCAAATACATCTTTGGCACCGCGCTTAGCGCCTTTTTTAGCCGGCTTGAAATCGGGGATCACCTCGTCGCTGTCCTCGATGTGATCATCGTCATCAAAGGCAGTGGTTTTAGCTGGACGACCACGACGTGCTGCTGGCGCTGCCTTTGCGGCGGTTTTTTTTGCCGCTTTTTTTGCAGCCTTTTTCGCGGCTTTTTTGGCTGTTTTCTTTACCGTCGTTTCAACGACTTCATCCGCCGTTGCTTCGGTATCTGCTGCTGTCGCTTTTTTCACAACTTTTTTTGCTACGGCTTTTTTTGCTGCGGCTTTTTTTGCAGCCACTTTTTTAACGGCTTTTTTCACCGCTTTTTTCGCTGCTTTTTTCGCTACGGTAGGTTCCTGTGCGGCGTCGACATTAACAGAGGTGCTATCAGCATCAGATGCCGCTGCCATCGTCACAGAGTGAGTCGTCGCGTTTTTGCCAGTCGATTGAGTCATATTGAATCCCATTGACGCAAAACACCAAATTTGGTGTGGTATTTAATGAATAGCACCGGTACTCAGTAAAAAGTAAGACAAAGTCGCAACGTCAGTGATTGAGTCAAATATGATTTCATCCCTGCATGGTACGATCAGGCTCAAGTACATCTAACCAACTGACGCAAACTCTTCATCTTATGAAAGCGCTTGCCTTTTTACCGTTGCTGCGTGGGCTATTGCGTAAACATTTACTTTATATATATACGATTATTTTTCGTATAAAACCAGCCATTTTACTGCACTTAAGGTGCTGGTGCAGCAGTCAAGCGTACTAGACGTCGGCTTAAATCTTGGTAGCGTTGTCTTGATGCCTCATCCGGTAAGCCAGCTGCAATTAAATCAGATTGCTCTTGTTTGATAGCATCGATTTGTATTTTGCGCAAAGCATCATTCCATTCGGCTCGTGGATCAGGCAACTCTTCGTGCTGTAATAGTTCAGTGGCTAGTCCATTTAAAACATGTGCTAAATCTGATTCAGGATCCACTGCTTGTGTTAGCGCACCGATATGTTTGGCTTGGGTGTCATTCGCTAATGCAATCAGCTCCTGTACTAAGAATAAGGTGGGGCTATGTACGATAATTTCAAGCGCATCATGATCCAAATCAAGGGCTAGCTGAGGATGCGCCGCTAATAAGCGCAATAAACGCTTAGCCAGCGGTGTCACGGAACGAGCACGTTTACTTCGATTCGCCGTCGCTGGCTTTCGATTCGTCGGTGCAACGGACGACTCTCCCTGTGTCCTAGAGGAAGCGGGAACTTCCGCACGCTCTCTGTCATAAACCGGCTTTTGCTGCTGTAATAAGCGTAGCTGCAGCTCATCCTCGGTCAAACGTACCAGCTGCGCAAACTCATGCTGAATTTGTGTACTTAAAGTACTGTCCGACAGGCTTGCTAAAAGGGGTAAGGCCTCATGCACACATGCAGCCCTGCCTTCAGCTTCGGATAAATCATGACGCGTCGCAAGCTCATCAAGCATAAATCGAGATAATACCGAAGCCTGTTTGGCTTGCTCTCTAAATGCCTCAGCCCCATATTCCCGCACGTATGAGTCCGTATCATGCTCAGGAGGCAAAAATAAAAAACGCATCGATACATCGTCACGTAACTGCGGTAAGCACGTAGTTAATGCCCGCCAAGCAGCACGTCTTCCTGCCCCATCCCCATCAAAACAAAATACGATGCGATCACTCGCACGCATCAGCTGACGTATGTGATGTTCAGTAGTCGCTGTCCCTAAAGTCGCAACCGCATTAGCCAAACCCCGATCCGCCAAAGCCACCACATCCATGTAGCCTTCAACAACAGTAACAAAGCCCTCGGTGCGAATCCCTTGCCGATTTTCCCATAAGCCATAGAGCTCATGACTTTTTGAAAACAGTGGCGTTTCAGGGGAATTTAAAT
>JAAYRP010000129.1 GCA_012518715.1 Alcaligenaceae bacterium
CCTGTGAAGTGAGCGATGCAGTAGGGTCGCCAGCAGCAGGAACCCACCGAAGCGACTCAGGGGCGGCATTGAGCCGCCCCTGAGCGCCGTAGGAATCTCCGGCCTTCAGGCCGGGGAGGATGTCAAGCTGGCTGAAATCATTGGTAGGTAGGTAGCTTTAACCATACCGGCAGCAATGGCGGCCTGCTCGGCTTCTAGCCAGGCAATGCGAGTAATAGGGTTATTGGCTTGTGCTAAGTGAATGAGCTCTTCGAGCTGATAACTATGTTGTGTATCCAGCTGCTCCACTTCTGGTAGGTGGCTTAAATTAAATAGAGGCGGGTAAGAGGGTACTGTAGGCGCTGGCTGTTGTGGGTTAGCGCTTAAAGTTGGTGGCGGGTTGGGGATAGGTGGCAAAGCCGCTTGGCAACCTACCAGTAAAAACACAATCAATAAAAAAACGCCCGATCTAAACATAGATAAAAAACCAAAAAACTGTAGTAGCACTAAGTGTACCCGTATCTTTACTTTTGGTTTAGGCGTTTTGTTGTAATGTTACAGAGGGACGTACCCCATATAGACGTTGGTAATCGGCGGCAAACTGACCCAAATGACTAAAGCCGGCAAGAAGAGCGAGCTCGGTGACCGTGTGGCGCTGGGGGTCTGCTTGTAATAAGCGTTGGTGCACATCGTGTAGACGCTGTTTTTTAACGTATTGCATGGGGCTAATGCCTACAAAGTCTTTAAATCCGGCATAGAGGGATCGGGTGCTAATCCCAACATGTTGGGCAATACGAGTTACGCTTAAAGGCTCTGTTAAATGTTGGTGAATATAGTCCTTGGCTTGTTTGATAGCGTGAGGCGTTAATGTTTGTATGCTAGGTAAGAGTTGATTGTGCTCCCATACATCTAATAAGCAAGCAAAAAACGTGTCTTCTAGTTGCCGTTGGGTCTGTGCCTGCTCGAACCAGCTGCCCTCAGAGGCTTCTTGAAATTGCCATTGTAATAAGCGCCATAAACTGGCACCAGCCCCTTGGTCCAGAGCTAATACTGGAGTAAAGAGAAGCTCACCTTGCAAAGGACGCTGGTAGTGTTTTTGAAAAAAATGTTCCAGGCTGGTTTTACAGATACGAATAAAAAGCTTGTCAGTGTGCTGACTATGTTGCATAGAAAAAATTTGGTTTGGGTTAAGCAACGAAGCACGTTGTGAGCTGTAATAAAAGCTTTGATGAGAAAGCTGAATTTTTTCGTGGCCCTGAATAGGAATTTGTAAAAGATAAAAATCGGTTAAAGGTTGGGGCTGAATATGAACCGTAGCACCATAACGTAAGCGCCCCCAGCCCAGTCGTTGGCTTGCGCGATAGTAAAGGTGGGTATTGAGTTGGGAGGCGTTATTTATTTTCAAGTGGTGGGGACAGAGTACTTGTGCGACATGATGTTGCACCTGATCTACGTCGTAGGAGTGCAGTTGAGCATAACGCTGTAGAAGTTGATGCATACGAGCCTCCTTATAAACGATTCCACAAAAATACTATAGTAGTAATTAATTTAGGCCTAATCTATTAGTACATATACGCAGCAAGTCAAGAGCTGGGAATCCACAGGAAAAATGTGCGGTTTTTTGATAGGGGTGCAGTTTTTAGATAGTAGCAGTCAGCGTTATGTTTTTAAATATAAAACAAAGACTTATTATGTTTAGGAGACAAGCATGGCGCAAAACCGTTTATTAACTAAGGACCATTTTTTGCTCGGTACATTTGCCACGAATTGTGGTGGTGGTATGACCGTGTCAACTTTACCCGATCGCTGGCAGGCCACATGGGAAAACAACGTAAAACTGGCGCAGATGCTTGATGAGGCTGGCATTGATTTTATGTTACCAATCGCGCGCTGGGTGGGGTATCGCGGCGAGACGAATTTTCATGGCTATGTGTTAGAAACTATTACCTGGGCGACGGCACTGTTAGCACATACGAAAAATATCAATGTTTTTGCAACAGTACATACCGTTGCTAACCATCCTGTGGCGTTAGCTAAGCAGATAGCCACGATGGCTCAAATTAGTGGCAATCGTGTGGGTCTAAATATCGTAGCGGGTTGGAATAAGCCTGAATATGATGCACTAGGTCTTGATTTGCCTAATGATCATGAAACGCGATATGGGTATGCGCAAGAATGGTTCGATGTTGTGCGTAAATTGTGGGATCATGCGGGACGTTTTGATTGGGAGGGAAAATATTTTCAGCTTAAACAGGTGCATAGTGATCCACGGCCTGATTATCACCCTCCTATTTTTAACGCAGCGGGTTCTGGTCAGGGGCGAGAGTTTGCAAGCAGTAATGCGAATTTTTTATTCACGCCGGCAATGGAGCTAGAGCGCTCACGTCAAGAGGTCGCTGAGCTTAAAAAAATGGCGGCAGATAAAGGGCGTGAGGTTGGGGTGATGACCTTTTCCCATGTAATTTGTCGCCCAACCCAGGCAGAGGCAGAAGCAGAGTGGCAGCGCATGCTTGACCATGCAGATACTGGGGCTGTGGATAATTTAGTGAATTTGCAGTTTGCGCATGCGCACTCTTTTCCCCATGAGCTTTTAGCTCAGATTCGAGAGCGTATGACAGTAGGGCATGGTGGTTTCCCGCTGGTAGGGACACCCGAGCATGTGGCAGATCAAATCTGTGCGTTGCATGAGGTCGGTTTTCGGGGGACGACGCTCTCATTTTTTGATTACGTCAAAGAGTTTCCTTATTTTCGTGACGAGGTGCTCCCCATTTTAAAAGCGCGTGGTATTCGTGACGCCTAAAATGGGGAACGGGTTTTTTACCTACTGAGCTAGCCATTGTAGGAGCTGCTGGCTCAGTTGGTCCCCAGCCATCCCAAAGGCTTGGATGACGGCAGGGATATCGGTACTGGTCGCCGGCTGCTCAATGACAAAGCGTTGGCTGCGCTGGATAACGGATTGCGCTCTGTCGATGAGCTGGGCCTCGAGCTGTACCACAACCACGGGCTGTTGTTGGCGGTATTGCACTTGAAAATGACGTAGATAGCTCTCTAGCGCCCATTTTGTTTTGACGGCGGCATCGGTGCTAACCGCTTGAAATAGCTGTGCATCGTGTAGAGCTTGTACCAAGCGGTCACGTAAAATGACAGGAGCATTATCGGCCCATTGGGTGCCTTTATAAACCTGCATTTCACTACCATCTGGCTGTACGATCACACGATTGCTATTAATTAGGCGATTTGCATTAGGTGTTGCCACATAAAGGCTGTGATCTTTGTTTTGTTGCAGTGCTGCCATTGGGGCGGCGGGCAGGTCATAACGAGTTTGAGGCTCGGCTTCGGGCAGAATGGAGCAGCCCCCAAGTAATAAAGCGGCGCTAAGCAAAACAGGTTGAATCAAATGACGAGTGGTGCAAATCATGGTTGGAATTCCTGTATGGTGTCACCGCCCAACATATATTGAGCCGGATTATTATGAAGCTCTTGGGTAATGGCTTTGATATTAGCAAGGGTCTGGCGTAATTCTTGCATAGCCGGTGCGATTTGAGCAAAACCTTGACTGCCTTGGTTGATGGCTGGCGCATTATCTTTGAGAATATGTTGTAGCTCTTGGGTGGCTTGCGTTAGGTTTTGCATGGCTTCGTTGGCTTTAGCAAAGGCGCCACTGCCTTCTTTTGTAATCAGCTGGCGTGTTTCTTTGAGCATTTTTTCTGCTTCGGCGCTTGCGCTATTTAGACTTGCAAATAAGTCGGGAAGGTCTTGAGTACCGTCAGCAAGTTGTTCGAGTAGTTTTTCGAGTTGCTCAATGCTGTTACCAATACGTTTGGCATTATCGGAAGATAAAAAAGCGTTAGCATTAATTAGTAGCTCGGAGACATTGGTCATTAACTCCTCACCACCGGCCATCAGTTGCGCAATAGGTGAGGGTGTAGCCATGATAATGGGTTTTTTTTCGCCCTCAGGGGCAACCAGGTCAGGGCTATCTGGCGTGCCACCTGTGAGTTCAATCACAGAGATGCCCGTAATACCTGTTAAGGCTAAGCGCGCCTTGGTGTTTTCTTTTACGGGGATGGTTTCTTGAATCGTAATGCTCACAAGCAAACGACGGATATCTTGTGGGTCTAGCTCTAATCGTGTGACCTCACCAATACGAATCCCATTGTATTGCACGGCGCTGCCGCGACTCAGCCCTCGGACAGCCTCGGTAAAGACCACGGTGTAGTCTTTGGTTTTATTATCATTACCGGTTTTTGCTAGCCAGAGCGCAAACAGGACTGCGCCGGTAGCGATGAGTAAAGTAAAAACGCCGATCAGAATATGATGTGCGCGTGGTTCCATTATGTATTCTCCTGACGTCGTTGTTCTGCTTTTTGAGCGGCGCGCCCACGGGGCCCCTGAAAATAATTCTGAACCCAGGGGTCATCAAACTGCTCGACGACGTCTAAACTATCATTGATGATGACTCGCTTCTGGGATAGCACGGCGACACGATCACAAATGGTGTAGAGCGTGTCTAAGTCATGGGTGACTAAATAGACCGTTAATCCTAAGGCATCACGTAAGGTCAAAATAAGTTGATCAAAATCGCTGGCCCCAATAGGATCCAATCCGGCCGTGGGCTCATCCAAAAACAAAATCTCAGGATCTAAAGCAAGCGCTCGTGCCAAAGCAGCGCGTTTTATCATTCCACCGGACAACTCGGAAGGGTATTTATGTGCCGCATTGGCAGGTAAGCCAGCGAGAGCCATTTTAAGCCGTCCTAGGTCTTCGGCTTCGGCGCGGCTCAGACCACTGTGTTCTATTAGGGGCATGGCAATGTTTTCGACCACTGTTAGGGATGAAAACAACGCCCCTTGTTGAAACAGCACCCCAAAACGACGCTCTAATTTAGAGCGTTGTTCAGCATTAAGATCGGCAATTTTTTGACCAAAAACGGTGATTTCGCCCTCGTTAGGTGGACGTAATCCTAAAATGGCACGTAATAAGACGGATTTTCCAGTACCGGATCCGCCCACAACCCCGACGATTTCGCCTGGGTAGACGTCCATATCCAGATTCTCATGGACCACATGTGAGCCAAACTGATTGCGTAAATGGCGCACTTTAATGATGGGTTCTTGTTGCTCACGCTTTTTTTGACGGGCTTTACGGTCGGTCAAGTCGGTCATTTACCACCCCATTTCCATATAAAACAAGGCGGCCAGCGCATCCAGTAAAATCACGATAAAAATGGAATGGACCACCGCTGCGGTGGTACGCTCTCCGACAGACTGTGCGCTCCCTGTGACCTTAAACCCTTCTAGGCAGCCGATCACTGCAATTAAAAAGGCAAAAATAGGTGCTTTTGCCATGCCTAAAAAGAAGTGGCGTACAGAAACGTCTTGCTTAAAAATCTCAATAAACATGGTGGGCGAGATGTCTAAGGTCCAA